>PMKB01000037.1 GCA_003157595.1 Solirubrobacterales bacterium | reverse complement strand
GACAAACGGTGGATCCAGGCTAAGACATGACCGATCTCGCCCCACGGATGAACCGCGTAAGGCCGATCCAATGGGCAGCAGCCCCACACCGATCAAAACTTCATCGACGCTCTACGTAATCCTTCCGGGATACCTCCCTAGTACGATCCCGATGCCCAGTCATTCTGAAGATATGCGATAACGTCGGCGGCGGAGTAGTCACTCTTGCCACCAAGAAGGAGCGCGATGTCGTTGACGCAATCGCCACTAGTCACGATGGGTGGCTCGCGAAAGCTTTCCCGTCTCACTTGCCCAAATCCAGCCGTTGACGCCAAGGCGTTACAGAGGCAGACGCGATCGACCGTGTCCTCCCGGCGACCACCTTTTGCCAGATAGCTCTCAACCGGCTCGCCCGGACAGCGATAGCCAACTGTTTCGTCGGCCTTTAGGTACGCCTCCCTCAAGTAGCTGAGGTCACACACGCGCCGGCGTCGCGCGTAGACCTCCTTATCGGACAGCGTTCCATCAACGCACGCCACCTTGAACGGATACCCAGTCGACGATGCGCGCGCGGAGGTCATGACCCGCACGGAGCCATTGCGAGCCGCCGCAATAACCTTCTCTTTGAGAGGAGGGTCCATTCCAGACTCGCGACAGTACGCAAAGAGCGTTCCCACCTGAACACCGGCGGCCCCCAGATCGAACGCCTCGCGCACCCTTTGTGGAGACGTAACGCCACCGCCGATCCAAAATGGCACGCCCAGATCTTTGATCGCGGCGAAATCCACGCGGTCGCGATCGCCATATATCGGGCTGCCGTCGTCATCGAGCGTCAGTGGGCCACGTGGAGGTGCATTGTGTCCTCCTGCGACCGGACTCTCCACAACGAACCCGTCGACCTTGCCGGTACTCCGACGCGCGAGTGTCTTTGCCAGCACATGAGAGGATACGATGGCGAGAAACCGCGGGCGGCGGAGCGCACGGTGCGGGGTCAGCCGCTCTGGGTCAAATCGTAGAACGGGGACATGCGGCGCCGAAGCATTTCCCGTAACGTTAAGCTGCGTCTCTACCAGCTCTCCTTGAGCGAGGCGATCCAGAATGCCGGGGATCTCGACAGGTATGCCGGCCCCCATTTGCACATAGTCCACCCCGGCCAACATCGCGCCAAACAGTATTGGCACCGTTGGAATCTGCACCTTCGTGAGAAGGTTGATGCCAACGAGGCCGTCATGTCCGGCCTTGGCCTGGGCGACTTCTGCATAGGCCGCGAGCACGTTGAGATCTTGCGATGACTGCACGGTTCGGTGGCTGAGCATCGGAACTCCGCGATATTGCTTCCACTCCGGCCGGCGTGTCGTGCCGAATTTGGCCACGACCTCTTCGACCACGGACGGACACGGAAAGCGATCCAGGACCGACTGCAGTTCATCATCGACACCGCGATCTTGCAGCCGTCGCACGAAAACGGTGTCAATGCCAACCCCTGACACCACACCAAGCTGTCCCGCGCTCGCGACTGCCCTCGCGAGTGGCCAATGGGAAACGGCAACCCCCATGCCACCCTGAATAAGCCACGGCCACGGTCGCGTGGGACGGGCTGCACGCTCAGTCACCGGCGGTCTCGTCGTTCACTATCGGAGGGGCAAGGATGGCAGGCCGACCATACCACCGTTGTAGCCGAGCGCTACGGCATCGAGAAGGAGCTTGAGGTGGCGACTCGCGGTCGGGGCGCAGTCAAGGTAGAGCGCCCGACCGCGACGGGCGAACTTCGACCAGTGCATGTGCAGCTTTCGGAGCAGCAAGACAAGCTGGTCGCAAAGGTCATCCGCGGGGTTCTCGGAGAGCTCGGCGTGTTGGATCTTCCCGAGGTTACGCCTTCTCGAACACGATCCGGTGGTGATCGAGCAGCTCGCGCTCGAAACAGACCCTGCTCCCGCTGACGCCCGAGGTGAACGCGTAGCGGAACTGCGGGCTCGTCAGCCAGCGCGGCAGGAGGCCAAGCTTGAGCAGGTTCTTGTGCAGGCTCGGCGCGCCGATCCGCCTGCTCCACTGCGTGATCGTCTCGATGTAGTCGAGACGTCCGCTGGAGCTCTCGATCAGGCGGAAGTGCGGCTCGGCGCAGCGGACGAGCTGCTCGAGCCCGTATGGCAGCCACGAGCCGGGGAACTCACAGCTCAGCAGGAAGAGGACGAACGCGTCGGAGTCGCGCGCGGCGTGCTCGTCGACCTCATCCAGCGGAATCATGTTGCGGCCGAACACCATCGTCTGCAGATAGAACCGCCCGCCCGGCGGCAGCACGTCGGCGGCATTGGCGAACAGCGCGCGGTAGATCTCCTCCTGGCGCCCGGCTCGGTACTCGTCCGGCGAGCAGAAATGCTCGAACGCACCCAGGCTCGCGACCGCGTCGAACGCGCCGAAGGCATCGTGATCGACCGTGCGCGCATCCTTGAGGTGGACGTCCAGGCCGTGCTTGCGGCACGACGCCACCTGCGCAGAGGACAAGGCGACTCCAACCCCCTCGCCGCCGCGGCGGCGCGCGAAGTTCAGCAGCGCTCCCCAGCCACAGCCCAGATCCAGCAGGCGCCGGCCCGGCCCGATGCCGATCTGCTCGGCGATGTAGGCGTGCTTGCGCGCCTGCGCCTGCTCGAGCGTCAGCG
>PMKB01000086.1 GCA_003157595.1 Solirubrobacterales bacterium | reverse complement strand
TGTCGTAATACGGCGGGTCGGTCGAAAGCACGCCTCGCGCGGGCGCCGGCGCAATGGCGTCCGCTTGCCGCGCGTCCCCCGGACAATTGGGCGTGAGGTGCTCGACGGCCTTGCACACGGCATCCGCCATACGGCCGAAGCTTCCGGAACTGTCGGCGAACAGGTTGCCCTCGGCAAAGTCCCACGACATCGGAATCGCCTGGCGCGCGAACAGGTTGCGCAGGATCTCCATCTGGGGGTTGTTTGCCCAAGTCGTGAGGGCTGACTGGTAGTCCGTCAGTCGGCTTACTACGAGTCCCAGATACGTCGCCACGGCGTCGGCATAGGCCTCGGCGTCCGTCCCGCCGGATTCGAGGCGGTCGCCCGGGGGTCCGCCGGCCGCAAGGGCGTCGCGAAGCACCCGCTCGCGGACCTCCACGACGAGGTCGCTGAACGTCGTCAGGGCCAGTAATTGGCGGTTGGTGAAAAGGTCAGACCAGCGCGTCATACCGTAGCTCTGGACACGGAACCCGAGGGCTTGCGCTGGGATGCTCGCGTCCGGGACGCTCTCCGGACGTATGACCGCAGCGGCACGGCGGTGCTCGTCGTTCGGCGGCAGGTAGACGCGACGTCGATCTCCTTCTGCGACGATTGCCGTAAGGCTGGACCCGAGGCGCCCAGCCCGGCCTTCTGCACGCACGTACTCAAACGCCACCGCGGACCCACACGCGACGCAGGTCGCGCCGTTGCGTCCGACTGTCCCGTCTCCGTCACCGGTTGGCGCTCCCGCCGTCCCGTGTCCGATCTCGAACTCCACCCGTCTACCGCTCGGATGCCCGGGGTCGGCGACGATGATCGGGCGGCCCCAAGCTTCCTTGCCTTTCTTCTTGCCCAACCACCACTTGTTCGTAAGCGGCATCTCGACCCCGCACGCCGGGTTCGGGCAGGTCACCGTCCGTGCCCATATCCACGCTATGACTGTCGCGTGCGNNGTCCCATCCTCGAGCGTTGCCTGCGGGTAATGTTCACCAATGCGCCGCTGAGCCTCATCGTGCATCCACTCGGCATAAGCGCGTACATCGGAGGCCAAGCCGGCCGTGCCCTCCCAGCTGCCGATTCGGCTGTCGGCGAGCCCTGGGAATACGGGCAGTCGCCCGGCGAATTTCGGTGGGATTTCGATCAGTGCCTTGGTGATGAGCACCGCGACGGGGTTAAGATCGGAGGCATGCGTCTCTAGGCCTAGACGCTGGGCTTCGAGCGGGATCGTGCCGCCGCCGGCGAACGGGTCAAGAATGGGCGGCGGGCTGCCGCCGGTCGACCGCAGGATCTCCTCGTGAGCCTCGGCGAGCAACGCGTGATCGCGTGTGTTCTCCCAGACCACGAGACGCTCGATGATCGCATGGAGGCGCTCGCGTTCGTCGCGCTGCGCGTCGTCGGTCGGGAAGCGATCGGGATGCGATGACGGGTCGTCGACGAGCTGGGCGAACAGGACGGCCCTTACCGTCGCGAGGGGCTTTCGTGACCACCATAGGTGCAGTGTGGAAGGGTGGCCGTGGCGGATCGACTTCTCCCGCGCGGACTCTCGGTTGATCACCTCAAGCGGCAGCGCGACCTCGATGAGCTTGCGCTTCGCTGCGCCCACGGCGTCGTCCCTTGCATCGATGGTCATCGGCTCAGAACGGCTCCCCGCCACGCGCCCAGGTCGTGTCCCACTTGCCGCGGTGACCGGTCGCGTCGAAGTCGCCGGCGTCGAACCGGGCGAACGGGTTCTCGAGGTAGCGGACCTCGTCGTGTTCGGGCCCGCGCGGGTCGACACGCACGAGCGCCAGGCGGTACCGCGGAGCAGCGTTGAGCGCGGTGAGGACTTCGTTGTGGGTCACAAAGAAGTCGTCGGCGCCAGTGATGCGAGCCTTGACCTCAATCCGGATCGGGTCCTCACCGTTACGAGCGGAGAGGACGTCGAACCCGGGGTTGTTGAACGCCTGCTCAACCGGGACGCGTCCGAGCGCGCGCTCGGCCGCGAGCACGCGCTCGACTCCGCGGCGCTCGACGTCCTTCGTCTCGACGGCGTGAATTGGGGCGTCCTCAGGGATTTCGGCCTGAACCGCGGCGAGGGGCAGCACGAGCGCGGCGGTGACGAGCCGCGGTGGCCGGGCTTGCATTTCCATCTGGCGGTCCAGCAGGGCGAGGCGCGCCGCTCGCCGGCCGTCGAGTTCGGTTGCCTTGTACATCAAGCTCGATTGGCTCTCGCGCGGCTTTTTGCCGGCCTGCTCCTGCTCCTGGGCGACCATAGCTTCGAGCACGAGTCGGTTGCTCTCCTGGTCCAGGCGCCGCCCGACCTGATCGCGCACGCGGCGCAGCTCGGCCTCACGGCGCAGCTTGATCCCACTTAGGAACGCTGGGAGCTGGTTGGCGATGATCCAACTCGCCGCCCGCTCCTCGGCCTCCGCCAGCCACGAAAGCCCGCGGGCGGCGATGACGGTGCTCGTCAGCGGCGCGGCGACACAGTCAAGGTAGGGGGCCGGCCCTGCGGCCTCCACGTTGCCGTGCTCGTCGATGTACGCGTAGCCGAACCGCCGCGCCACCGACGCGTCTGTAGCGTCAACGATCTCTTCGATCACCCCGACGAGCAGGCGTGGCTCCTGCACCGCCGGCGAGACAAGCACCGTGCCGCGATCGAGTGCTCTATGCCAGCGGGTAATCGTCGCGTCGGTGACCGCGTCGTGCAGCGGGTGCCCGGGCGCGAGGAGCTCGGCGCGGGCGCCGGCGTCGTCGAGCACGTGTTCGATGTCGAACGTGACGCGCTCGTAGCGGCTGGCGATCGGCCCGCGACCGGCGCTGCGCAACTGGGCCGGGACGTGCGTGATCTCAAACCGCCCCTGCTCGCGCCGGCGTATCTTGCCGCCCAGCCGCGCAAACGCCGCCCGGAACGCGCCCTCGATGTAGTGCGGCTGCAGGCGCCGCGCACGGGCCTCGTCCATGAGCGCGCGCAGCTCGGCGAGCTCCGCATGTTGCAGCGTGTCCGTGACGAGCGCGCGCTCGGCCAGCAGCTCATCGATCCCTTGGGCGACGCTGGCATCGATGACCCGCTCCATGTTCGCCCGCGTTTCGGGCAGCTCGCCGTAGCGGATCGCCTCAATCAGCAGCGTACGCAGCGGCGTCTCGCTAAACGCCGTGCCGAGCACATCAAACACCTTGCCACCGTAGGCCTTGCGCTGCTCCTCGATCTTCTCCAGCAGCCGCACGAAGACCGCACCCTCGCGGGTGTTCTCAGCAACAAGGTTCCACAGGCGGCAGACCTCGTGCTGGCCGATGCGGTGGATCCGACCAAAGCGCTGCTCGATGCGGTTCGGATTCCACGGCAGGTCGTAGTTGA
>PMKB01000112.1 GCA_003157595.1 Solirubrobacterales bacterium | reverse complement strand
GGGGGAGCCGAGCCCGCCCGCCCCGAGCAGCAGCACCCGCGCCTCCAGCAGCTTGCGCTGTCCGCTTTCGCCGATCTCGGGAATCAGGATGTGGCGGGAGTAGCGGTCGCGCTGCTCCGCGCTGAGCGTCTTGGGCGCCTGGACCTCGTAGCCGCGGTCCTTCCACAGCGTGATCCCGCCGGTCATCGACTCGACGCGCTCGTAGCCCAGGTCGTGGGTCAGCGTGCGCGCCGCCAGCGCGCTGCGGGTGCCGGAGGCGCAGTAGAGGATCACACGCTGGGCGCGGTCGGGGACGACACCCTCGATGCGCGACTCGAGGTAACCGCGCGGAAGGTGCCTGGCGCCCGGAAGGTGGCCCGTCGCGAACTCCTCGGTCTCGCGCACGTCGACGATCGCGACCCCGTTGCCGACCAGCTCGTGCACGGCACTCGGGTCGATCTCTGCGATCTCGGTCTTGACCTGGCGGATGAATTCGGCGCCCGAAGGGCTCATTTTCAAACTCCTGAACTCTTGTCTGGTTTCGTAACTTTACAAAGTATAGCGACTACCGCAGGAGCCGTCCACGTAATCTTTGCGAACGTGGCACCTCGTCTGCGGCTCGCGCTCACCGTCGCCGTCGTCTGCGCGGCAGCGATCGTGGCAATCGTGGCGATCGCAGCGCGCAGCGGTTTGACTACGACGGGCGCGAGCGCGCCGATCAAGCAGCACGGCTTCTACGGAGCCCTGGTGCCGGCGGCCTTTCCCGCGGTCGACTTCGCGCTGCCCGACCAGCATCACAAGATCATCCGCCTGAGCGCCTACGCCGGCCAGGTCGTCGCCGCCGTTTTCATCTACTCGACCTGCCAGAACACCTGCCCGATCGTCGTGGAGCAGCTCTCGCAGGCCATCAACGAGCTGCCGCACCCGATCCAGGCGCTGGCGATCAGCGTGGACCCCAAGCAGGACACGCCCGCCAACGTGCAGGCGTTCCTGATCAAGGAGCAGGTCTACAGCCAGCTGGACTACCTGGTGGCCAAGCGCAGCGTGCTCGAACCGATCTGGAAGAAGTTCGGCATCGAGCCCCAGCAGAAGATCAACTCGTCCAAGTCCGACCACACGGTCGATCTGGTGCTGTTCGACAAGACCGGCCGCGCCCGGGTCGGCTACCAGGACCTGAGCACGATGGACCCGGACGCGATCGCCGCCGACATCCGCACGCTGCAGGCAGAGCCCCTGCCGAAGACTCTCCCGAGGCGAGTCGATCTCTAGTGGGCCTTCCCGGAGCGTTGTGCCGGAAGCGGCGAGTGTCTGGCGTCGACCGCGTAACACGCAGGGAACGGGCGGCGCGGCCCACCGGCCTACTTCTTCTGCGACCACGCGGTCGACTACTGGGAAGGCGTCGACAGCTGACGCGGCATGCCGGCGACGCCCGGGCGCCCGGCGACGCCTGCCACGGCACGGCGACCCGCCCGACTGGTGGTGCTCGACGCCTGATACCCTAGCTCTCAGGTAGGTTTTAACGGATGATCTTCTCCACCAAGGCCGAGTACGGCGTGCGCGTGATGGTCGAGCTGGCCCGCCGGGGCAGCGCGCAACCGGTCGCGCTGACCGAGATCGCCGAGCACGAGGGCCTGCCGCTCGCCTACCTCGAACACCTCGTCGCAAGGCTGCGCCGGGCCCGCCTCGTGGAGAGTCGCCGTGGGGCGCACGGCGGCTACCTGCTGGCCCGCGGGCCGGCGCAGATCACGATGGCCGAGGTCGTCGAGGCGCTCGAGGGGCGGATCGCCCCGATCGAGTGCTATTCGGCATCCCCCGACGGCTCGATCCACTGCGTGCTCGAAGCCGACCCCAAGCGCGTCTGCACGTCGAAGATCCTCTGGACCCGCGTGCGCGACGCCATCGTGCACACGCTCGAGGAGACGACCCTGGCCGACCTGACCCCCACCACTCCGAAGAAGGCGGTAGCCGCATAGTGGCAACTTCACTCGAGATCCGAAACCTGCACGTGCGCACCGAGGAACGCGAGATCCTGCGCGGCGTCGATCTGGTCGTGCGCAAGGGCGAGCTGCACGCGCTGATGGGACCGAACGGGTCCGGCAAGTCGACGCTCGCGAACACGATCATGGGCCACCCCGGCTACGAGGTCACCGACGGCGAGATCCTCGTCGACGGCGAGAACATCACCGAGCTGCCCCCCCACGAGCGGGCCAAGCTCGGCCTCTTCCTCGCCTTCCAATACCCCGTCGCGATCCCCGGTGTCTCGGTCGCGAACTTCCTGCGCCTGGCGATCAACGCACAGCGCGAGGAGCCGATCAAGGTCAAGGAGTTCGGCCAGCAGCTGCGCCACGCCGTCGAGCTTCTCGACGTCGATGAGGGCTTCACCTCACGCCACCTCAACGACGGCTTCTCGGGCGGCGAGAAGAAGCGCGCCGAGGTGCTGCAAATGGCGATGCTGCGCCCGCAGATCGCGGTCCTCGACGAAACCGACTCGGGCCTTGACATCGATGCGCTGCGGACCGTCGCAGAGGGCGTCAAGAAGCTCCACGGCGAGCAGGGCCTTGGCGCCCTGATCATCACCCATTACCAGCGCATCCTCGAGTACGTCAGGCCGGAGTTCGTCCACATCATGATGGACGGCCGGATCGTCATGAACGGCGGCAACGAGCTGGTCGAGCGGCTGGAGAAGGAAGGCTACGACCGGATCCGCGAAGAGGTTGCGGCCAGTGCCTGACGCGACCGGCGCACCAGGGTCCGCGCCCGACGCGGCGAGCAGGCCCGCGGCGACGCGCAAGCCCGGGTCCCCGCCTGAGGCGACGCTGAACGCGGCGCTTGCCGGCCGCGGCGCCGGCGGTGCCCCGCTGGCGGTGTTGCGCGAGCGCGCGCGCGCGGCCTACGACGCGCTCGAGCTGCCGCGCTGGCGCCGCTCGGGCTTCTGGCAGACCTCGTTTCAGGAGCTCGATCTCGACGCGCTCGCTCCGATCGCGCATGCGCCGGATCCCAGGCTGCCGGAGATCCTCGCCGGGGCGCGCAGCGCCGGCGTGCTCGTGCAGCGCGACGCCTGCGTCGTGCACGTGGAGCTGGACGACGAGTTGGCGCAGCGCGGGGTGATCCTCTGCTCGCTCGAGCAGGCTGCCGCGCAGCACACCGAGCTGTTCGAGCGCTACTACCTGCGCCGGCTGCCGCTCGACCGCCACAAGCTGGAGGCGGCGAGCGCCGCCTTCTGGAGCGGCGGCGCCTTCCTCTACGTCCCGCCCGGCCTGCACATAGAGCACCCGTTCCAGATCGTCTATGAGATCTCCGACGGCGGCAGCGCGCAGTACGCGCACACGCTCGCGATCGGCGACCGCGGCAGCGAGCTGCGCCTGCGCGAGTACGACGTCGCCACCGGCGAGGTCGCCGCAGACGCCCTGCACGCCGGCCAGTTCGAGCTGTATCTCGAGGACGGCGCGCGCTGCCGGCTCGCGCAGCTCACCGACTGGGGCGAGGGCGCCGTCAGCGACTGCTCGACCTCGGTCGTCGAGGTCGGCCGCGACGCCTACTGCCACTGGCTGCCGGCGCTGCTCGGCGGCCATCTCATCCGCCACCACTACGAGCTCGTGGTCGCCGGCCAGGGCGGCGACATGGCGTTCCGCGGTGTCCTCTTCAGCCAGGCGCACGAGCATCTCGACGTGTTCGCGGTCGACCTGCACGAGACCGGCCCCTCCGGCGGCGATGTGCACTGGCGCGGCGCCGCGACCGGTTCGAGCCGCGCGAGCTTCGAGGGCCTGATCCAGATCAACCCCGGCGCGCAGCGGACCCACACCTACCTGCAGTTTCACTCGATGATGCTCTCCGACGCGGCGAAGCTCGACGCGATCCCCTCGGTGCTCGTCAGCGCCGACGACGTCTCGGCCTCCCACGGCGGAACCGTCGGCGAGCTGGACGAGATGCTGATCTTCTACATGCAGACGCGCGGCCTGACCCGGCCCCAGGCGGTGAAGGTGATCGTCGAGGGATTCTTCGAGCCGCTGATCGTGCAGCTCGACGACCCGCCGCTCGAGCAGCAGATCCGCGATCGGATAGGCGTCAAGCTCGCCGCTGCCTCCGACGACATCGAGCGCTACGCGCTCGCTCGGTGATGGCCCCCACGGCGAGCGAGACGGCCTTGGACGTGCGCGCGGACTTCCCGATCCTCGGTCGCGAGCTCGAGGGCGGCCGGCTGGTCTACCTGGACTCCTCGTCCACCTCGCAGAAGCCGGCGGCGGTGCTCGCCGCGATGGACGACTACTACCGCAACCACAACGCGAACATCCACCGCGGTATCTACAAGCTCGCGCAGGAGTCCGACGCGCTGTTCGAGGGAGCGCGCGAGCGGATCGCCGCCTTCCTGCGCTGGCCGGTGGCGAGCACGATCTTCACCGCGAACGTGACCGCCGCGATCAACCTGGTCGCCTACTCCTGGGCCCGCACCTTCCTGCGTCCCGGCAGCGCGGTGCTGATCAGCGAGATGGAGCACCACTCCAACATCGTNNCGGGGTGTTCCACGGCCGGATCGTGGTCCACAAGGACGCCCAAAAGACGGACGCCAAGCAGACCAACATGAACCTGCTCCTCTCCGAGGAAGCGCAGATCGACACCAAGCCTCAGCTGGAGATCTATGCCGACGATGTGAAGTGCACCCATGGGGCGACGGTGGGGCAGATCGATGATGACGCGATCTTCTACCTGCGCGCCCGCGGGATTCCAGAGGCATCGGCCAAGGCGCTGCTTCTCTTTGCCTTCGCCGGCGAGGTGTTGCAGCGCATGAAGGTCGAGCCGGTCCGGCGCCACCTAGAGGAACTGGTGCGACGCTGGATGCCGCAGGGGAACCTGCTGGAGGGGATGTGATGAAGCACGTGGTGTGCCGGACATCGGAAGAGCCCTGTCAAGAGTGTCTGGTCGGCTTTGGGGCGGAGAAGATCCGCGAAGACTTCCCCATTCTGTGGACGAAAGTCCACGGGAAGCCGCTGGTGTACCTGGACAACGCCGCCACCACCCAGAAGCCGCAGGCGGTCCTGGACACCCTGATGCGCTACTACACGGAGGAGAACTCCAACGTGCACCGTGGGGTCCATTTCCTCAGCCAGGTGGCGACCCAGTCGTACGAGAGCGGGCGCACCCGCGTGCGGCAGTTCCTGAACGCGTCTCACGATCGGGAGATCATCTTCACCCGTGGGGCCACCGAGGGGATCAATCTGGTGGCCCAAAGCTACGGCCGGAAGCACCTGCGGGCGGGCGACGAGGTCATCGTCTCGGCCATGGAGCACCACTCCAACATCGTGCCCTGGCAGCAGGCTGCCGCGGCGACCGGCGCGCAGCTGCGCTACCTCGAGGTCGCCGACGACGGCACGCTGTCGCTCGAGCAGCTCGACGCCGAGCTCGCTCGCGGCGACGTCGCGCTCGTCGCGCTGACCCACGTCTCCAACGTGCTCGGCACGATCAACCCGGTGGCTGAGATCGTCCACCGTGCCCACGACGCCGGCGCGCTGGCGCTGATCGACGGCGCGCAGGCGGTGCCGCAGCTCGAGGTCGACCTGACCGCGATCGACGCCGACTTCTACGCCTGGACCGGACACAAGGCACTCGGGCCGACCGGCGTCGGCGTGCTGCATGCCCGCGCCGAGCTGCTCGAGCAGATGCCGCCGTTTCTCTCCGGCGGCGACATGATCGCCACCGTCGAGGCGCAGAGCTCGAGTTGGAACGAGCTGCCGTGGAAATTCGAAGCGGGGACTTCGATGATCGCGCAGGTGGTCGGACTGGGCGCCGCGATCGACTATCTCGACGCGCTCGGCATGGCGAACATCCGTGCGCACGAGCACGCGCTGACCGCCTATACGCTGGAGCGGCTGAGCGCAACCGACGGTGTCAGCCTGTTTGGGCCGCCCAGCGCCGAGCACCGCGGCGGCGTCGTGTCGTTCGCGCTGGAAGGGATCCATCCCCACGATGTCGCCGAGCTGCTCAGCCGCAGCAACGTCTGCATCCGTGCCAGCCACCACTGCGCGCAGCCGCTGATGCGCCGCCTCGGCGTGGTCGCGACCGCGCGCGCCAGCTTCGGCCCCTACAACGTCGCCGCCGACGTGGACGCGCTGATCGAGGCCATCGAGCGGGCACAGGAGGTCTTCGAAGGCTGATGGACGACCTCTACCGCGACTTCATCCTCGAGCACTACAAGCGCCCCCGCAACTTCGGCGAGCTGCCCGAGCACGACCACGACGCGCACGAGGTCAACCCCCTGTGCGGCGATGAGCTCGGCGTGCAGATCGTCATCGCCGACGGCCGGATCGCAGACCTGCGCTTCCAGGGCCACGGCTGCGCGATCTCCCAAGCCGCAGCCTCGATGGCCTCGGAGGAGCTGATCGGCATGGAGGTGGACGAGGCCGCGACGCTCGACGCCGGCTGGATGCTCGAGCTGCTCGGCATTCCCGTGTCGGCGACGCGGCGCAAGTGCGCGCTGCTCTCGTTGAAGGTCGTGCGCCACGCCCTGACCGGCGAAGGCAGCTGGCCTGGCGATCCGGGTAACTGATCCCGACCGCTATACTAGGCTTTATGGCAACCACCGCCCGCCGCGTCCCCGCCCCCAGCCCGATCGTCGAGAACGACGACGGCCAGCTCGTCGCGGTGCGCGGCGTTTCGCGCGAGGTGATCGCGGAGCTTTCGCGGATCAAGGACGAGCCCGACTGGATGGCGCAGAAGCGGCTTGAGTCATTCGAGATCTTCGAGCGCAAGCCGATGCCGAAGTGGGGCTGCGACCTCTCGGAGCTCGACTTCGACGAGCTGGTGCTCTACTCGCCCCCGACCACCGGGCGCTTCAACTCCTGGGACGACGTCCCGCAGGAGATGAAGGACACCTACGAGGCGCTCGGCGTCCCGCAGGCCGAGCGTGAGCATCTCGCCGGTGTCGTCGGCGTCTGGCGCCAGGAGCCGGTCTACGAGGGCCTCAAGGAGGAGTACGCGAAGCTTGGCATCCTGTTCTGCTCGATGGACACGGCGGTCCGCGACTACCCCGACCTCGTGCAGAAATACTTCATGCGCAAGTGTGTGCCGCCGCAGGACAACAAGTTCTCGGCGCTGCACGGCGCGGTGTGGTCGGGCGGAGCCTTCGTCTACATCCCGCCGGGCGTCAAGTGCGACCTTCCCCTGCAGGCCTACTTCCGCATGGAGGGCGCTGGCGAGGGCACCTTCGAGCACACCCTGATCATCGCCGACGAGGGCTCAGAGGTGAACTACATCGAGGGCTGCACGGCGCAGACCTACAGCGTCAACTCGATGCATTCGGCCGTCGTCGAGATCTTCGTCCACGAGGGCGCGAAGGCGCGCTACACGACCGTGCAGAACTGGTCCAAGGACGTTTACAACCTCAACACCAAGCGCGCCGTCGTCGACGCCCACGGCACCGTGGAATGGGTCGGAGGCTCGATGGGCGCCAAGTTCGTGATGCTCTACCCCGGTTCCTTCCTGACGGGCGAGGGCGCGCGCGCCGATCACCTCAACGTCGGCGTCGCCGGCAAGGGCGTGCACAAGGACACCGGCGCGAAGGTCGTCCACCTCGCCCCGAACACGACCTCCAACATCCTCGCCAAGTCGATCTCCAAGGACGGCGGGATCATGGGCTACCGCGGGCTCGTGAGGATGGGCCCCAAGTCGCAGGGCTCGAAGTCCCGCGTCCAATGCGACGGCCTGATGATGGACGGCATCTCCCGCTCGGACACCTGGCCGGACATCCAGATCCAGAACCCCAACGTNNGCGATGATCGTCAACGGCTTCATCGAGCCGGTGACCAAGGAGCTGCCGATGGAGTACGCGGTCGAGCTGAATCGCCTGATCCAGCTCGAGATGGTCGGATCCATCGGTTAGTCATTGACTCCGGGGGGTCCCCCCTCCGTCTATCGTCAAGGGTCTATGCCGGTGGGGATCGTGGGCCCGGGGCGGTTGTGGACCGAGCGGGCCGAGGACACAGCGCGAAGCCAACGCTTGCGGCCAGCGCGAGTGCGAGCTCGACTGACCCGCGACCCCTCCCCGGCCGCATCCGGGCGGGCGACGCTGTACCGGCCCAGGTCCTAGGTTGCCGTGCGGCCACCGATCGACAGCATCCAGGCGCCGCCGTTTCCGCCCGGCGCGGAGTGGCTGAACTCGCCGCCACTCGAGATGGCCGCGCTGCGCGGCCGCGCGGTGCTGATCGAGTTCTGGGACTTCTGCCGGCCCAACTCGCTGCACACGCTGCCTTACCTGAAGGCCTGGCATGAGCGCTACGCGGCCGACGGATTGACCGTCGTCTCGGTGCATTCGCCGGGCTTTCGGACCAGCGCGAACGAGGCCTCCGCGCGCGCGGCGGTGGCGCGGCTGGGCATCGCTCACGCCGTGCTGCTGGACACCAACTTCGCGCTTTGGCGGGAGTATGAGAACGCCGGTTGGCCGGGCCGCTACCTGTGGAACGCCGACGGCATGCTCGCCGACTACCACTACGGCGAAGGCGCCTACGCCGACTGCGAACGCGCGGTCTGCGGGCTGCTCGGTGTGCAGCGCGAGCCGCTCGCGCCGCGCCGCCCGCAGGACGAACCGGACGCGACGCTCGTCGTGCCCTCCGAGGACCGCCTGGCGGAGCCGCTCTCGGGACCGTATGAGGCCGGCGAAGCGTGGGCTGTGCTCGACCCCCGCTCGCCGCAGGCTCGGATCAGTGTCAACGGACGCGAGCTGGCGGTCGGGTACGCCGGCGCCCACCTGCTCCTCCGCCACGAGTACCACACTCGCGCCGAGCTCGAGCTCGGCATCGGCGCGGACGTGCGCTGCGACGCCGTCTGTTTCACGCCGGGTCTCGCGCCGGCCTGAGCCCGCTCGGCGCTCCCGGCTCGCCGGGGCGCAGGTCGAGTTGCAGCCATTCGACGTCATGCCACGCGCCGGCTTTCCAGCCGATCCGCCGGTAGGTGCCGACGGGAACGAATCCCATCGCCCGGTGCAAGCCGCTGCTCGCGTCGTTGGGCTGGGCGATCCCGGCGCACAGCGTCCACAGTCCGATCGCGCGCAGCTGCTCGAACAGCTGCGTGTAGAGCGCGCGCCCGACGCCCGCGCGGTGGCTACAGGCGTCGATGTAGACGGCGACGTCCGCCGCCCAGCGATAGGCGGCACGTTCGCGGTGCGACGAGCCGTAGGCGTAGCCGATCACGACGCCGTCGCGCTCGGCGACCAGCCAGGCGTGTGCGGCGTGCATGCGTGCCGCGATCTCCGCGCTGCTCGGCGCGTAATCCTCGAAGGACGCGACCGAGCCGGTCACGTAGGGCGCATAGATCGCCGCACAGGCGGCCGCGTCGCGCTCCGGTTTGGCGTCGCGGATGATCATCGCCGCCAGAATAGAGGTGCGCGTTGCGGAACCCGAGCTGGGATCTCGTCACATCGCTGCTAGCGTGGCCGGCGTGATCATCGTGACCATGAACGACCTCCCCGGTTATGAGATCGACGAGGTCCTCGGTGAGGTCTTCGGGCTGACGGTCCGCTCCCGCAACATCGGCTCAGTGATCGGCGCGACGCTCAAGTCGCTCGTTGGAGGCGAGCTGAAGGGAATGACGAAGATGCTCGCGGCGGGCCGCCAGGACGCCACCGACCGGCTCGTGGCGGAGGCCGAGGCAAAGGGTGCGAACGCGGTGATCGCCTTCCGCTTCGACACCTCCGAGCTCGGCTCGATGTGGACCGAGATCTGCGCCTACGGCACGGCCGTGAGCGCGCGGCACCTCTGAACGCGCACGCAACCAGCCGGCACCAGCCGCCCGGCCCAATCCGCAATCAACCATCTAGGCTCACGCGATGAGCATCCTGCGCAGAGCGCTGGCTGCGGGATTCCTCGCGTTGGTTGTCGTGATCGCCGTCCGCCAGGCGCACGACGCCATCGCCACCCCGGGCAAGGGGCTCGACTTCGGCCCGGTGCGCGACGCCGCCGTGGCGCTTCTGCACGGCGCATCGATCTACACCAATCCTCGCTTCGTCTATCCGCCGACCGCGGCGGTCGCCCTGTTGCCGGTGGCGGCCGGCGCTCGCGCAAGCGCGGTGAACGCCTGGATCGTCCTGTGCACGATCGGCGTCGCCGTGGCGGGGCTGCTCTCGATGGCCCCGTGGCGGCGCGGGGTCTGGGTTCTGCTGGCGACGCTGGCGGCCGCTCTGATGGTCAGAAGCGACGCGCTGACCGACAGCCTGTGGATCGGAAACGTCTCGCTGCTCCTGGCGCCGGTCGCGGTGGCCGTGCTGCTGTTGTTCGAGTCCGGGCGCTGGCGGCTCGGCAGCGCACTGCTCGTGCTCTCGCTGCTGATCAAACCGCTGCTGATCCCACTGATCCTGCTGCCGCTGCTGCGAGGCCAGTGGCGGCCGATCGTCCAAGCGGCACTCGGCGGGTGCGTGGCGCTCGCCGCCGCGATCGTGTTTGTCCCCGACGGCGAGCACTTCTTCGCGGTGCTCCGGTTCCTCGAGAGCGGCGGCACGCTGAACGGGCAGGCGGCCGTGTACAACGTCTCGATCCACGGCTTGGCCGAGCGCCTCGGCGCCGGGATATGGGGCTCCGGCGCGCGCGTCATCGTCGTCGCGCTCACCGCCGCGCTCGCCTATCGCTGGGCGCGCGAGCCGCTGCGGCCCGGCGCCGTCGCGGCGATGGGTACGCTCTTGCTGCTCGCTCTGCTGCTCGCCGGATCGCTTTCGGAGGACCACTACCTGTTGGTCGCGGCGCCGTGCCTGCTGACAGCGCTCGCCCTGCGAAGCCAGCTGGCCGCCGTGGCCGTCGCGCTGCCCGGACTTGCGCTGTTCGCGTTCCCGGCGCGCTACGTGGGCAACGTCGGCACCTCGCCGGCGGGCCTCCAGGTCCGCTTCCTGCTCGCCGAGCTGCTGCTCGGCGCAGCGGCCGCGGTGTTGGTCGCGCACCCGTCCGGCTCCCCATACCCGCCGGTGATGCCGCGTCCGGTCGCCGGTTAGCGGCGGCGACCGGACGGACGGCGGGCGCACCGCCGGGCTCAGCCCTCGATCACGTTGCTTACTTCGGCCACCATCGGCTCGCCCGGATCGACGCCAGCCGCGGACATGATCGGCACGAGCGTCGCCCCGAAGGCCTCGAAGGCCTGCTGGGACTCCCAGATGTCGAACACATGGATCGCGCCACCCACATCGAGCGCGACGTGCAGAGTGCGTCCCTCCGGCGCCCCTGCGCCAGCCGCCTCGAGCTGCCTGAGCGTCTCGTTGTACTTCTCCGGCGTGAACCCGCTGGGCCTGAAATAGAACCCTAGTGCCACCTTACCCCGTCCTCTCTGCGCGAATCGCGCAATCGCCCGCCAAACACTGCCGCGCGACTGTACCTGGGCCGTGGCCGGGGCGCTAGCTCGTCGCGCTCAGCTGCGCCGCACTGCGATCTGCGAGCAGGCGCAGCAGCCGCGGCGGCTCGCCGTCCTCGACCAGCACCGCCGTGCCCGGCCAGTAGGGGCTCTGCGGACCGGTGGCGAAGGTCGAGCTGTAGACCCAGCAGCCGGCGTTGTGCAGCCGCGTCCCGTTGGGCGTGAGCCACTCGGCCGGTTCGTCGTCCTCGAGCATGCCGGCCCGGTGCGTGTGCCCGAAGATCACGTGGCGCGCATCGATCCCCAGGCGCTCGACGAGAACGCTCGCAGCGAGCAGGCCGGCACGGCGCAGCTCCGCCGTCGAGAGCTCGCCTCGCAGCGGGCCGAGACCGGCGGCATTGGCTGCGCGGACCAGCCACGGAAAGGCCAGCGGGAACGCTCGCGAACGCAGTGCGCCGGCACGCGAGGGACGCAGTGCGTTCCAGGCCTTGACCGTCCGCCCGCCGTCGACCGTGTCCGACGCCCGGCCGCTCTGGGCGGCGGCGTGAACCCACGCGTAGACGGGTGAGATCACGGCCTCGTAGTCCTCGACCGAGCGCACGTCGTCCCAGCGGCGGTCGCCGGCGAGCGAGACGCGGCCGCTGACCGCGACCGCCAGGCGCTCGATCGTCGGCACGGTCATGTGCAGGTCGAGCTGGTGGGCGTGCATCGCGTAGACGCCCTCGCCGAGCCACAGTCCCGGGTAGGCGACCTCGACCGCCGCCGGGGCGAGCAGCTCGGCGATCGCCTCGGCGAGGAACGAAGCCTCACTCGGCGTGCATCGCTGATCGAGCCCGAGCGGTGCCGTTCGGCGCTCGAGCCAGGAGTGCGCGAGCGCGTGGTCGTGGTTGCCCGGGACGAGCACCACGGAGCGCTCGCCCAGCTGCTCACCGAGCCGCCCGAGAACCGCTTGCGCCCGGCCCAGCACGGCGCGGGCCTCACCCTGGCGTAGCTCGAGCGTGTCGCCGAGCAGCACGAGCCGCTCGACGCCCTCCAGTGCGCCCAGCAGCGCCTCGAGCACACCCTCGCGCCGCAGCACATCACTGCCCGCACGCGTTCCGAGGTGCAGGTCGGAAACGACGAGTGTCCGCGCCACTACCGCGCGGCGCCGACGCCGCGAATCGCCTTGGGTAGCATGAAGCGCACGTCCTCGCGCGTCACCGTGAGCTCCGAGATGTCATGGACGCCGCGCGCGCGGAAGCGCTCGACCAGCTCCTGCACGAGTTCCTCGGGAGCGCTGGCGCCGGAGGAGATGCCCAACGTTTGCACGCCCTCCAACCAGGCCTCGTCGAGCTCGCGGGCGTTGTCGATCAGGTGCGCGTCGGCGCCGTAGTCGCGCGCCACCTCGACCAGCCTCAGCGAGTTCGACGAGTTGCGCGAGCCGATCACGAGCACCAGCTCGCACTGCGTCGCGAGCTGGCGCACCGCCGCCTGGCGGTTGGTCGTCGCATAACAGATGTCGTCGGTCCGCGGACCGACGATCGCCGGGAAGCGCTCGCGCAGCCGCTCGATGATGCCCCTGGTCTCATCGACCGAGAGCGTCGTCTGCGAGATGTAGGCAACCTTCTCGGGATCGGCCAGCTCGAGCTCGTCCACGTCCTGCTCGGTCTGGACCAGCACCATGTTGTCGGGGGCCTCCCCCATCGTGCCCTCGACCTCCTCGTGCCCGTCGTGGCCGACGAGCACGACCATGTAGCCGTCGGCCGCAAACCGGCGTGCCTCGACATGCACCTTGGTGACCAGCGGGCAGGTCGCGTCGATCGTCCGCAGCCGCCGTGCCTTGGCGTTCTGATGCACGCTGGGTGCGACGCCGTGGGCGGAGAACACGGTGACCGAACCTTCCGGCACCTCGGTCTCGCTCTCGACGAAGATCGCACCCCGCGCGCGCAGCTGTTCGACAACATGCTTGTTGTGGACGATCTCCTTGCGCACATAGACCGGCGGCCCGTAGCGCGCGAGCGCCCGCTCGACGGTCTGGACGGCCCGATCGACCCCCGCGCAGTAGCCGCGCGGAGCCGCGAGCAGGATCTTCTCAACAGTGTTCGTCACGACCGCCACAGCTTGATTCTAGGGCGGCCGGCGATCCACCTGGCGATCAGGCCCGGGAATGAGCGACGCATCACCGAATGACGGTACTCCGGCGAGACCGCGACCGCCTCGCTCCCCAACCGTCTGCCGCGACTACGCTGTGAGGCCAATGACGCAAGAGAACCTCGATCGCCTGACCGCGCTCGACGCCTCCTTCCTGCACCAGGAGGGCGCCGAGTCGCACATGCACATCGGCGCCCTGACGACCTTCGACGGCCCGCCACCGCAGTTCGGCGAGCTGCTCGCGCTGATCGAGCGGCGCCTGCACCTCGTGCCGCGCTACCGCCAGCGACTCGCGCGCACGCCACTTGACCGGGGACGGCCGGTGTGGGTCGACGACGCTGCCTTCCGGCTCGAATACCACGTCCGCCATGTCGCGCTGCCCGCGCCCGGCGGACGCGATCAGCTGCTCGCGCTGCTCTCGAGGATCTTCTCGACCCAGCTCGACCGCCGCCGCCCGCTGTGGGAGCTGTGGTTCGTCGAAGGGCTGAGCGACGCCGGCTTCGCGTTCATCTTCAAGACCCACCACGCAGTGATCGACGGCGTCGCCGGACTCGACCTAGCCACCGTCATCTTCGACCTCGAATCGGAGCGCGACGCCGAACCGCAGCCGCCGCCCGAATGGACGCCCGGGCCCAACCCCGGCCGGCTGGGCCTGATGACGCTCGGCGCGGTGCGCGACGCCCGCGACAGCGTGAGGCTCGTGAACAGCGCGCTCAGCGCCGCGACGCACCCGCAGGAGTCGGCGCGGCGGCTGCGCGAGGCCGCCGAGGGGGTCGCCGAGATCGCCTGGGCTGCGCTCAACCCGGCACCGGAGACGCCGCTGAACGTGCCGATCGGCCCCTACCGGCGGTTCATCACCGTGGACGCCCGGCTCGAGGACTTCAAGACGATCAAGAACGCCTTCGGCGGCACCGTCAACGACGTGGTGCTGGCGGTCGTAGCCGGCGCGCTGCGCAGGTTTCTGCAATCGCGCGGCGTGCGCACCGAGGGGCTCGAGTTGCGCGCACTCGTGCCGGTCTCGCTGCGCGGCGCGGACGACGGGGGCGATGTGATCGGGAACCGGCTCGCCGCGATGCGCGGGAGCCTGCCCGTGTACATTGCGGATCCGCGGGAGCGGCTCGACGCGGTCCGAATCAGCATGGAGGGCATCAAGGAGTCACGCCAAGCGCTCGGCGCCGAGGTGCTGGCCGGCGTGCAGAACTTCGCGCCACCGACGATTCTCGCGCAGGCCTCGCGGATCAACTTCTCCACGCGTCTGTTCAACCTGCTCGTGACGAACATGCCCGGACCACAGATCCCGCTGTACGTGCTCGGTCGCAAGATCCGCGAGGTCTATCCGATCGGCTTCCTCGCGCGCAACCACGCGCTGGCCGTCGCGATCATGTCCTACGACGGGCAGATGAACTTCGGCCTGCTCGCGGACTCCCAGGCGCTGCCGGAGCTCGACCAGCTCGCCGGCTGGGTGTCGGAGGCGATCGAGGAGCTGCTGGCGCTGGCGCGCGGCGGCGGCGGCGAGCGCTCGGCGACGGCTGACTAGTTGTCGCCGCCGAGGCGGTCCTCGATGTAGATCTCGATGCAGCTGTGGGCGAGCCGGTCGGCCCGCTCGCGCGACAGATGGCCGAGCACTGCGTTCAGCGCGCGCTCCTCGGTCACGCCGGCATCGAACGCCTGCTCGCCGCGGAAGCCGGCGGCGATCTTCAGCGCCTCGCGGCGGCTTGATCCCAGCCGGGGGAAGGCGGCCAGCAGGAAGTCGGTGTTGGCGATCGGGGGGCCCATGGCGAGCGAGGAGTACCAGTCGGCTAGCACGTGCAGATCCGCGTCGTCGAGGCCCGCCACGGCCTTGGCGTAGTGCGCGCTCAGCTCCGGCTCGGGGATGTCGTCCACCCAGGCGGCGACGACCTCGGCGACCAGCCGCCGACGCGCGCCACGGCCGATCGACTCGGCGATCACGCGGATCGTGTCCTGCGGTGTGATGAAACAGAGCACCATCGTCGACCCCTCGAAGCTCGTGGCAGTTCGGTGCAAGCCACTGTAGGCATCGGTGTGGACGGTACGCACGCGCCGACCCGCGCAGGCAAGCGCAGCGACGAGCGACGAGCCGGAGGCGGCTAGATCGCCGGCAGCTCCTGGACCAGCGAGAGAACCGGGGCGAACAGGTCGCCGCGCTCGCGCACCCGCTCGAGCACTGCCGCGGCGTCGAAGCGCAGCGCCGCCGCGTCGGGCTGCTTCAGCGTCGCGCGCAGCTCGTCCCAGTCGAGCGGGGTCGAGACGCTCGGGTGCCCACGGGCGCGCAGCGAATACACGCAGACAGTCGTCTTGTGCTCGTCGTTCTGACTCCAGTCGATCAGCACCTTGCCGGCGCGCAGCGCCTTGGCCATCCGCGAGACCGCGAGCGCCGGCTCGGCCTGCTCGACGAGGATCGCGACCTCGCGGGCGAACGCCTTCGTCTGCTCGAAGCCGGTCTCGCCGCCGAGCGGCAGATAGACCTGCAGGCCCTTCGAGCCCGACGTCTTGACGAAGCTCTGCAGGCCCAGCCGCTCGAAGGTGCCCTGCAGCCACAGCGCGATGTGGCAGCACTCCACGACCCCGGCCGGCGGACCGGGGTCGAGGTCGAAGACGACCGCGGTCGGCCGGCCCAGTGCCGGGACGCGGGCGAGCGGCACGTGCAGCTCGAGCGCGGCGAGATTCGCAAGCCAGACGAGCGTCGGCAGATCGTCGGCGAGCGTGTAGTCGATCCGCCGGCGACGTTCGCTCGCGACCGAGGTGGTCTGCACCCAGGCCGGCCGGTGCGCCGGCGACTGCTTCTGGAAGAAGGCCTTGCCGTCGACGCCATCCGGATAGCGGATGACCGTGAGCGGACGGCCGTCCAGATGCGCGAGCAGCACCGGCGCGATCGCCGCGTAGTAGTCGATCACGTCACGCTTGGTGAATCCACAGGACTGATAGAGGACCTTGTCGAGGTTCGAGAGCGTCAGCTCGCGGCCCTCGACCTGGGCGCGCACGCGCTTGGTGCCGTCGGCGTGCGCGATGAGCCCCGCCAGCGCCCCGGCAGCCCCGCGGCGCGCACTCGCCGGCGCCGGCGACGGCGAGGCCTCCCCATCCTCGACGAGCCGCTCGTAGGTCGGCTGGCGGAGCATCCCCTTCGGCGTCCGTTCGCGAAACGCCACCTGCGCCCGGACCCGCGGCTCGCAGAAGATCGCGCCGCGCGGCGGCGCCGGGCCGTCGGGCGCAAACGGCGACTGCGCGCGCTCGAGTGGTCCCAGGATTCGCGCGAGGCGCTCCAGCTCGGCCTCGCGCAAGCCGCTGCCGACGCGCCCGCAGTAGCGCAGCGACGCGCCCCCGCCGCCTTCGCCAAGCAGCAGCGCGCCGATCCGCTCGCGACGGCGCCCCGTCCCGGGCATCCAGCCGCCGATCGCCAGCTGCTCGCGAGCGCTGTTCTTCAGCTTGATCCATGCGCTGCTTCGGCGGCCCGGCTCGTAGGGACTGTCGAGCCGCTTGGCGACGATCCCCTCCAGGCCCGCGGCGGCTGAGGCAGCGAGCGTGCGGCGGCCGGCGCCGACGATGTGGTCGGGGGTCTGCCAGCGCTCTGCGCGAAGCCCCAGCTGCGCCAGCGCCTGACGGCGCTCGAGGTATGTGCGCTCGATCAGCGAATGGCCGTCGAGCCACAGCAAATCGAATATCACATAGGTGACCGGAATGCTCTGAGCGAGGCGTTTCGCGCGAGCGGGCGACGCGACATGCATGCGCTGCGCCAGCGCCGCGAAGCTCGGGCGCCCGTCGGCGTCGAAGGCGACGATCTCGCCGTCGAGCACGGCGCGGTGGGAGCGCAGAGCGCGGCTGAGCCGCAGGAGCTCCGGGTAGCTCGGCGTGATCTCACGCAGGTTGCGGCTCTCCAGACGCAGGCTGCCCGGCTGAGCGTAGGCGATCGCGCGCACGCCGTCCCACTTGATCTCAAAGGCCCAGCGATCGTCGTCACGCGGCAGCGCACCGGCGCGCGCCAGCATCGGCGCGATCCGCTCGGGCATCGGCCCCCGGCCGCTGTCGGCGGCGGGGTCCATGCGGTGGATCATCCAGTCCCGCGGGTTCTCGCCCTCGCTGATTGCAAACAGCGCGTAGCGGGCGTCGAGGCGCTCGCCGTGCAGCGCGACCTCCACCTTGCGCGGCTCCCATTTGAGGCACTCGTAGGTGCCGCGGTCCCAGATGTCGATCGTGCCCGCCCCGTAGCTGCCAGGCGGTATCTCGCCCTCGAAGTCGAGGTAGGAGAGCGGGTGATCCTCGGTGTGCGGCGCCAGGTGGTTGACCTTCGGCTCCGGAGGCATGCCCTTCGGGATCGCCCACGACACGAGCACGCCGCCGCGTTCGAGCCGCAGGTCCCAGTGCATGCTCCGGGCCGAGTGTTCGTGGATCACGAACCGCGGCAGGCCGGGAGGGGCGCCCGCTCCGGACCCTGCGGGCTCGGGCGTTCGCGCGAAGTCGCGCTTGGAGCGGTAGCTCTTCAGCGGGTCGCCGGCGCGCCCCGGGGTCACGACTTCTTCGTTGGCTGGCGCTCGGGCTTCGCCCGGCTGGCGCGCTTCGGTTTGGCGTCCTCGCCGGTGCGTTTGCGGGCGGCGCTGGCGCCAGCGGGTTTCGCCTGCGCGTCGCCGTCCCAGCGTGCGTTGTACTTGCCAACCGCCTCGACGCTCGCCTGGAGCGCCGCCATCAGGTCGGGTGTGGCGGGCGGCTGCGGCGGCGGCGGTGCGACGGCGATCTGCTCGCCGGTCACCTTGCGCTCGATCAGCGCGAGCACCGACTCGCGATAGTCGTCGCGGTACTCGGTGGCGTCGAACGGGCCCGAGAGCATCTCGATCAGCTGGCGTGCCACCTTCAGCTCGCGCTCGGAGACCTCGACCTCCGCGTCGGTGAGCTCGTCGAGCGTGGAGGGCGCGATCACCTCGTCGGCGAACACGAGCGTGGCCATGATCAGCACGTCGTCGGTCGCCCGCAGCGCCACGAGGTGCTCCTTCTGGCGCAGCACGACCCGCGCGATCGCGACCCTTCCCGCGTCGCGCATCGCGTCGAGCATCAAGCGGTAGGCCTTCGCCGCGCCCGCGGCGGGAGCCAGGTAGTAGGGCTGGTCGTAGAGGATCGGATCGATCTCGGCCGAATCGACGAACTGCTCAATCTCGATCAGCCGCGTCTTCTTGGGATCGAGCGACTCGAGCTCGGCCGGATCAACCACGACGTAGCGGCCGGCGGACACCTCGTAGCCCTTGACGATGTGCTCGTAGGGCACCTCCTCGCCGTCAGCCGCGCAGAAGCGCTTCTGCTGGATGCGCGACCCGTCCGCATCGTGCAGCTGGTGGAAGTGCACCGTCTTGCGCGACACGGCCGTGTAGAGCTTGACCGGGACGTTGACCAGGCCAAACGAGATCGAGCCGCTCCAGATAGATCGCGCCATGCAGTGTTCCTTCCAGTCTCACGCCATGCGAAACCGCCATTCGTGCGCCCGCAGGCGAGCTGAATCTAGCACCGCTCCGCACGATCAAAGGCCCGTGAACGGTTTTCTGCGAGGCGCACGCGAACGGCGGCGACGGCGGCAGCAGCGAGCGCCGTCGCGCACCCACCGCCGCTGCTGCCGC
>PMKB01000281.1 GCA_003157595.1 Solirubrobacterales bacterium | reverse complement strand
CTCTACGGCGCCGCCGGCCTGTTCGCGCTGCTGCTCTGCGCGGTGCTCGCGGTTCCGGCGGTGCGCAATTTCAAAGACGACGTGGCTGGCTCGCCGGTGGTCTGAGCGGCGCCCGATTCGCTAGCGGCGAGCAGCGCTCGCGTGCAGGAAATCCCCATCGCCGTGCAGGCGATCGAGGACGAACGCTGCCGGCCACAGCGCGGCGCTCGCGGCGTAGCCGAACCACAGGCGCGCCCCTTCGTCGCTCCACAGCCGCCCGAGCAGCCGGTACTGCAGGCTCCAACAGAGGCAGATGAACGAGCTGCTGGTTCCGAGCCGCAGCTCGCTGAAGCCGGCCTGCTCGAGCGCCGCGCGCAGACCCCGGCGCGTGAAGTGCGTACGGTGACGGGGCAGCTCGAGCGGAAACCAGCAATCGCGGAAGCGCCGCCGCTGCCAGGAGCCCCAGTTAGGCAGCGTGACGATCACGCGCCCGCCGGGTCGCAGCAGCCGGTATGCCAGCACCAGATCGGCGCGCGGATCGACGACGTGCTCGAGGCAGTGCTGAAAGATGACCGCGTCGTAGCTCCCCGGCAGCGGGTCGAGCGCTCCGAGCACCCCCTGACGGGCGTCGATTCCGCGGCGTCGGGCAACGGCGCACGCGTCGGCCGACGGATCGACACCGTCGACGCTCCAGCCCCGGGCGTGCAGCTCGGCGCCGAGGTCACCGCGCCCGCAGCCGACGTCGAGCGCGCGGCCCGGCGAGGAGAGCTCCGAGAGCGGCCAGTTGCGCATGCGAGCACGCTGTACGCCCGCCATCACCCGCGCCAGCGGCCCGGCCGGGACGACGTGCGGCTGGTATGCGCTCGGATAGAACGCGTCCAACTGAGCGAGTCCGGCCGCCGGCAGGGTCGTGCCGCTCGCGCACACGCCGCAGACGTGGATCGCGTGCGTGCCGGGCACGCCGTGGAGGCGATCACAGCCGACGATCGCTGGCTCGGCGGCCAGCTCGCCGCCGCAGGCCAGGCAGCGCGGTTCAGGCATGACACCCAGATTCCCACACGCGGCTCAAGCGCGCTCAAACTCGAGCTCGGCCAGGCCCCGGAGCGCCAGACGCCCCGCCGGCGCCAGCGGGTCGTTGCGGACAACTACGTGCACCGTTCAAGTTGCGCGAGCGAGCTGCCGATGGGTAACCGATGGACCTCGTCCTCGACCGGCGTCGCCTGCTGGCGACCGCAGGCGTCGCGGTACTTGCCACCGGCCTGTTCGCCGCCTGGGTCGGCCTCGACATCGGCGGCAGGACGGCGACGCTGTGGTTCGACGACATCGCCACGCCGCTCGCGGCGCTGATCGGCTGCGTGGCGTGCCTGCGGGCCCGCGCCAGACACCGCGACCAGACGCGTCTGTTCTGGACGCTGCTCGCCTGCGCGATGGCGAGCTGGACGGCGGCGGAGCTCATCTGGGGCTACTACGCGCTGGCCCTCAACGTCGCGGTGCCCGTGCCCTCGTGGGCCGATGTCGGCTACCTCGGAGCGATCCCGCTCGCGGTCGCCGCGCTCGTCGCCCACCCGGCGACGCGGGGCAGCGGCACTCGCAAAGCGCGGCGAGTGTTCGAGGGCCTGCTGGTCGCCACCTCGCTGTTGTTCCTGAGCTGGACGGTCGTGCTCGGCCCGCTCTGGCACAGCACCAACCTGACCACGCTGGGTGGCATCGTCTCGGTTGCCTATCCGTTCGGCGACGTGGTGATCGTCTTCTTCATCGTGCTCGCGATCCGCGGCATGAACGGCGCGGACCGGCTGCCGCTGTGGTGCCTGCTCGCGGGGCTGACGGCGATGGCGCTCTCCGACAGCACCTTCACCTACCTCACCGATTCCTCCAGCTACACCAGCCCCGGCCTGATCGACGCCGGCTGGGTCGCGGCGTACCTCGCGATCGCGCTGTCGGCCGCCAGCTCGCAAACCGGCGGGGCGCCCGTGCACAAGGCCGAGCACGCTGCGCCCTCGCTCGCGTCGCTGGTGGCCCCGATCGTGCCGGTGCTGGTCGCACTCGCGGTCGCGGCGGTGGAGATCCGCCTCGGCGATCACATCGGACGCGCGGCCTGGCTGATGGTGTTCGCGTTGGTCGTGCTCGTGCTGACGCGCCAGGGTCTGGCTGTGATCGAGCTGCTCGCCCGCGGGCGCGAGACGAAGGACGGGCTGATGGCGAAGCTGACCGACGCTGCGCTGGGCGGTCGCAGCCACCACGAAGGTCCGGGCTCCGTCTACTAGGTCGGGCCGCAATGAGCGACTTCAACACACACCCGGAGGAAGCCAGCCGCTCGCGGCTCGTTCGTGCGAGCCGCGAGCCGACCGTCCAGTGGATCCGCTTCGAGACCGCCGTCTACCTGCCGGCGCCCGCGCCCAACGCGGAGCGGCGCCGCAGCGAGAACACGACCGCGATGATCGTGATCGGCCTCACACTCGCGTGCACGCTGCTCGCGATCTTCGATCTGTTCCAGCTGGCGTCCGGCTTCTGAGCGCAAGCCGTGAGATCCGCGGCACGGATCTGAGCGCCGGCGTCGGCTGCCCGCGCTACTTTGGCGGCAGCGTCGTCACGTAGCTGACGCTGCGCTCGACCCAGGCGCCGAGCTCGCGCATCGTCGTCAACCCCTCGGGCGCGACGTTTATCCACCCCTCCATCACGCGCCCGCCCATGTTCATCAGCGTGACATGCGCGAGCGCGAGCGCGGCGTCGGTGTCGGCCGGGTCGATGCGAACCAGCAGACCGCCGTTGCGCGAGGCGCTGACAGACATGTGGCCGTGCAGGAGGAAGGCGAGACCGCCGAACATCTTCTTCTCGGTGATCGCGTCCTGTTGTGCGAGCAGTTCGCGCAGGCGGTTTGCGAGGTCCTCGTCGTAGGCCATGTGTGTGCGCGAGCGTAGCGAGCGATCAGGCGCGACGTCCTTGCCGGTCCGCGAACGTGCGGCCCTTCCCTGTGGGTTAGTCGATCGCGTGTCCGAGTTTCCCAAGTCGGCTGTGGAGCAGACCGTCGAGATCGAGTCGCTCGTTTCCGAGGCGCTGGAGGTGCTCGATCAGATCCGCTACTCGCTCAAGACGCTCGAGGATCGGCTGAAGGCGGCGCAGGCCCAGTCGCGATCGGGCGCCGCGCCGGCCGGCGGCGCCGACTGAGCGAGCGCCCGCGCCCGGCGTCAGTCCAGACGGAAGATCTGCTCGAGCGCCGGCGGACCGCCGTCCGGGACGCGGTCTTCCAGCAGCTCGGCCATCGTGTCCTGCCAGCGGGCGCTGACCTCCTGCGCGGCGAGATAGCGACCCGAGGCCTCCAGGTCGTCGGCCTCGAAGTAGCCGAACACGCTGTTGCCGGAGCGAAAGATCGTGTAGTTGCGGACGCCGGAGGCGCGCAGGGCGTCGAGCATCTCGGGCCAAACCGCGCGGTGGGCGGCGAGATAGTCGTCGATCCGCCCGGGCCGGACGTGCAGGACAAAGCCCGAACGCTCAGTCATTGAAGCTCCTTGTTGACGATGAGGACGATCAGCCGGCGCGGGCCGTGAACGCCCTCGACGCGGCTCAGTTCGATGTCGGAGGTTGCCGAGGGACCCGAGATGAAGGTGATCGGGCGGCGCTCCGCTCGCACGAGCTTGGCCAGCGGCGCCATCGCCTCGGGCACCGTCTCGACGACCTGGTCCTCGCCGACGACGCACACGTGCAGGTCGGGGACCAGCGTGAGCGCACGCCGGCCCTCGGCGGGTCCGGCGCTCAGCACGATCGTGCCGGTCTCGGCAATCGCCAGCGTGCAACCGGTCAGGACGCCGTCGACTCCGTCGAGCTCCTCGAGCGTGAGCGGTGCGTCCACGACCAACTCGACCCCCTCGGGGCGCCACTGCGGCGGGATCCCGCCGGGAACGCACACGCGCGCGGCACCCTCCGCCGCGAAGGCCTCGCCGATCGCGACAGCCAGCTCGGCCGCTCCGACGCGGCGGACCTGCGCCTGGTAGTCACCGATCCGCTCGCACAGCAACTCGATGCGCGCCGCCGGCTCAAGCGTCCCCTGCCGCCGGTAGGCGCGCGGCGGCAGGGCCTCGGCCTCACCGGCGTCGCCGAGCGCATCGCGAACGCGCCCCAGGATCAGCTCGCGCGAGCCGTTCATCGCCGCCGCTCCCACCAGTCGCGGAAGCTCTCGCTCGAAAGCGGGCGCAGATCCCGCGTGCGCGTCCAGGCCGCCAGCGGCGCCGGCAGGCGGACGATCCGCCCGCGGCGGACCAGGGGCCGCTGGCCGAGCCGACCGAGTCGCGCCGCGGCGGCGAAGCGCCGGCGGCCGCCGAAGATCCAGCTGACCGCTTTCATCGCGAGGCGCTCGCCGGGCTTCGCCCCGGCCGCCACCGCCTTTTCCCGCAGGTGCAGGAGCACGCTCGGGATGTCGATCATCACCGGGCAAACCTCGTAGCAGGCGCCGCAGAGGCTGGAGGCGAACGGCAGCGTCGGCGCCGCCTCGATGCCGTAGAGCTGCGGCGTGAGGATCGCGCCGATCGGGCCGGGATAGATCGAGCCGTAGGCGTGACCGCCGGTGCGCGAATACACCGGACAGACGTTCAGGCACGCGCTGCAGCGGATGCAATGCAGCGCCTGGCGCCCGACCTGGTCGGCGAGCACGCGGGTGCGGCCGCCGTCCAGCAGGACCACGTGAAACTCCTGGGGGCCGTCGCCGGGCGTGACACCGGTCCAAAGCGAGGTGTAGGGGTTCATCCGCTCGCCGGTCGACGAGCGCGGTAGCAACTGGAGGAAGACCTCGAGGTCGCCGAAGGTGGGGACAAGCTTCTCGATGCCGAGGATCGTCACCAACACCGGTGGCAGCGTCGTGCACATGCGGCCGTTGCCCTCCGATTCGACGACGCACACGGTGCCGCTGTCGGCGACGCCGAAGTTCGCGCCACTGACCGCCATCCGCGCGGTCAGGAACCGCTCGCGCAGATACCGCCGCGAGGCCTCGGCCAGCTCGCGCGGGTCGTCGCCGAGCGAGGGGTCCGCGATCGTAGCGCGGAAGAGATCGCGAATCTCGGTGCGGTTGAGGTGGATAGCCGGGACCAGGATGTGCGAGGACCAGTCCCCGTCGAGCTGCAGGATCAGCTCCGCCAGATCGGTCTCGATCGCGTGCACGCCGCCCGCAGCAAGCGCGTCGTTCAGCCCGATCTCATCCGTCGTCAGCGACTTGACCTTGACGATCTCGCTGACCTGGTGGGCGCGGGCGACGTCGAGCACCACCTGGTTGGCCGCCGCGGCGTCCGGCGCCCAGTGGACGTGGCCGCCCGCGTCGGTGACCGCCTGCTCGAACGCCTCCAGGTAGGTGTCGAGGTGCGCGAGCACCTCGACCTTGATCGCGCGGCCCGCCTCGCGCAGCTGCGGCCAGTCGGGGACCTCGGCGACGACGCGGTTGCGCTTCTCGCGGATCGTGTGCGTCGCGCCCGCCAGATTGGCGCGCAGCCGGGTATCGCGCAGGGCCTCCCCGGCGGCCGCCGGAAACGGGCGCATCGCCGCATTCATCGCGCCATCGCCCGGCTGTGGGCCACCGCGCGCCCCGCTCATCCGCTCGCGGCGTGGGCGAGGATCTCGGCGAGGTGCATGGTCCGCACTTCGGCGCCCTCGCGCGAGAGGCGCCCGCCGATCTGCAGCAGGCACGAGCTGTCGACCGCCGTCACGACGCTCGCCCCGGTCGAGACGATCGCCGCGCACTTGTCGATCACCATCGCCGTCGAGGTGTCGGCGTTCTTGATCGCGAAGGTGCCGCCGAAGCCGCAGCACTCACGCGCGTCGGGCAGCTCGACCAGCTCGAGGCCCGCCACCGCGCGCAGCAGCTGGAGCGGGGCGTCGCCGACATTCGTGACCCGCAGCGAGTGGCATGTCGGGTGGTAGACCACACTGTGCGGGAACGAGGCGCCGACATCGGTCACGCCGAGCTTGTGAACGAGCAGCTCCGAGAGCTCGAACAGCCGCCCGCGCAGCGCCGGGTGCAGCTCGCGCATCGTGCCGACGCACGAGGAGGACGGGGACACGATCACCTCGCAGCCGTCGAAAACCTCCATGAACCGCTCGCCGAGCCGGTCGGCCTCGGCGCGGTAGCCGCTGTTGATGTGCATCTGCCCGCAGCAGGTCTGCTCGGCGGGGAAGGAGACCTCGTGGCCGAGACGCTCGAGTACCGCAACCGTGGCTCGGCCCACCTCCGGGGTCACCGCGTCGCCGATGCAGGTGATGAAGAGGGCGACGCGCACGCGTGCTCAGCGCGGATAGGCGAGTGCAACGCCGCCGTCGACGTTGAGGATGTTGCCCGTGCTCTTGCCCGCTCGCCGCGGCGAGCAGAAGAACAGGATCGCGGCGACGATGTCGGCGGGCAGCACGTTGACCTTGAGCGTCGTGCGCTCGCGGTAGAAATCCTCGAGCTCGTCGGCATCGATGCCGTAGGCGCGGGCGCGCTCCTCGCGCCAGGCCGAGTCCCAGATCCGCGACCCCTCCAGCACTGCATCGGGGTTGACGGTGTTGACGCGGATGCCGTGAGCGCCGAGCTCCTCGGCGAGGCAGCGCGCGAGATGCAACTCGGCGGCCTTGGCGGCCGAGTAGGCGGCCGCCCCCTTGCCGGGCGCGAGCGCGTTCTTTGAGCCGATGAAGACGATGCTGCCGCCAGTGCCCTGATCGATCAGCGTCCTCGCGGCCTCTCTGGCGACGATGAAGTAGCCACGGGCGAGGATGTCGTGGTTGTGGTCCCACATCGCAAGCGTGGTTTCGGTGATCGGCGCGCTCGAGGCGATCCCGGCGTTTGAGACCACGATGTCGACGCCGCCGAAGGCCAGCACGGCGTCGCGGAACGCAGCGACGATCGATGCCTCGTCGGTCACATCGGCGGTGACCGCGACGGCCGCGTCGCCGATTGCCGCAGCGTCCTTGGCCGCGCCCTCGCCGTCGATGTCGGTCACGACGACATATCCGCCCTCGGCGGCGAAGGCGTGGGCGGTGGCGCTGCCGATGCCGCCCGCGCTGCCGGTGATCAGGGCCACGACGCCCTGGAACTCGCGTGGCGGCGGGGCGAGCGACAGCTTGTAGAGCTCAAGCGGCCAGTACTCGATGGCGAAGGACTCCTCGTCGCTGAGCGAGACGAAGCCGCCGAGTGCGCGGGCCCCGCGCATCACGGCGATCGCACGGTGATAGAGGTCGCGGGCGAGCCTTGCCGCCTTCAGCGTGCGCCCCACGCTGACGAGGCCGACACCCTCGATCAGCACGACTCGCGCGCTGGGATCAAGCAGCCTGTCGCCGTCGCCGCGATAGCGCTCGAAATGAGCCTGCTCGCGCTCCTGGAAGGCGTGCACCGCCTCGATCGCGCGCTCGCGCAGCGCTGCGGCGTCGTCGCGGTCGGGGTCGAACGACACCCAGACCGGGCAGCGCTTGGTGTGCACGAGATGGTCGGGGCAGGCGGCGCCGACCTGCGAGAGCTCGCGCGCGTCGCGTCCGCAGACGAACTCGACGACCGCAGGTGAGAGATCGACCTGGAGCACGCGCGGACCGTCGATGCCGAGCGCGCCGCGCAGCGCCGGGAGCACCTCGGCCAGCAGATCCAGACGGCGCTGCTCGGCGATCGGAGAGCGCGCCGGCCCGCCGAACGGCGCGGCGTGACTGCACTCAGCGACGAACGCCGCGGCGCGGTTGATCGCGTCAAGTGTGTCGGCGTAGGACTCGGCGGCGGTCGCTCCCCATGTCACCAGGCCGTGCTTGGCGAGCAGCACCAGCTTGGCCGCCGGATTCTCCGCGAGCGCGTCGGCAACGAGCTTGGAGAGCGCGAAGCCGGGACGGATGTAGGGGATCCAGATCGCATCGCCGCCGAAGCACTCCTGCGCCAGGCGCTCACCGTCAACGGCGCCGACGATCGCGCCGATCGCATCGGGGTGGGTGTGGTCGACGTGCGGCGCCGGCGTGAAGGCGTGCAGCAGCGTCTCGATCGACGGACGCGGCATCGCCGGGTCGAGCTGACAACGGGCGAGGTAGGCGACCATCTGCTCGTCGCTCATCTCGTCGCGCTCGCGCAGCGGCAGGATCTCGTCGAGCCGCAGGCCCGCAAAACCGGCGGCGGCGATCGTGGCGAGGTCGCTGCCCGAGCCCTTCACCCACAGCACGCTCGTCTCACGACCGGTGTGGTCGGGCAGGCGAACCTTGACGGACGTGTTGCCGCCGCCGAAGTTCACGACGGAGCGGTCGCCTGCGAGCAGGTTGGAGCGGTAGACGAGCGCGCCCAGCTCGTCGGCGTCGGCGACGCTCGCGCCATCCCACCGGTTCTCGATCGACTTCGGGGCGGTCAGTGCCATCTGCGGCTAGCTCCAGTTCGAACGCGGACGATTGTGCCAGTGCGAGCGAGCGGGTCGCGAAATGGGCAGATTGAACGAATTTGAGCGCTCCCGCGTCGGTTTTCCTGAGATGCAATCAGAATAGGTCACGTGACGGTGCCCTGCGTGGGAGGTGGGGTCGGGGTGGGGTTCTCCGCGGAGCACGAACGCCCACGGGCCGCTCGCCGTCGCATCAGCTCACGTCCGCGCTGCGCGAACGACGGCAGGTTCGGCACCAGCACGCTGAGGATCAAAAGGGCCCCCGAGACGCCATCGCCGGAGCTGCCACAAGACGCGACGCTGCTGCTCCTCGCAGCACGCCCGCCCCCGCAGCGCCAACCTGCTGTCGGGACATCCCCACGGCCCGACAGCTCCCTCTCCTCATCAACGAACAACTCCACCTCGAAGCTCGGCCGAGCGCTGCCACAGGCCGTAGCCCGACAGATTCGACCGATCAGTTTTGGTGGAGTGCAGTGAGCAAACACACGGCGCGCTCATATCCGAACGTCGATCGGTTGTGCGGATTCTCATCCAAGCGCTCGTGACGCCCCGTGCCGTCCAGTAGCGGCGGGTTCCAACGCGCCGGAAATGCGTCCTAAGCCCCAATGTTCGCGGCGTGGGTCTACACTGTGCGCGAACATCGCCCGCATGCGACGCTAGTCTGATCGCAAGCTCGCCCTAACCGTGGTCCGCAAAAGTCAAACGTGATGACCCAGCCGACGATCTCGCAACGTCTCCCGCAGCCCAGCCAGGAGCCGGCCGAGTTGGGTGCGATTCCGGAGGACCGCAGGCGCTCGATCGCAGACCTGCTGCTGGCCACCGGCGCGGTGACCGTCTCGCAGGTCGAAACGCGCTTCGGCGTCTCGGCGATGACGGCCCGTCGCGATCTCGGCGAGCTGGAACGGCGCGGGCTCGCCCGCCGCACGCACGGCGGCGCCGTGCTGCCGAACGCCGCCGGACACGAGGACTCCTTCGACCGGCGCCTGAATGTCGCCACCGCGCCCAAGCGCCTGCTGGCACGCGCCGCCGTCGAGCTGATGAATCCACACGAAACGGTGTTCCTGGACTCCTCGACCACCAGCTACTACGTGGCGCGCGAGATCATCGGCGTCGGCATCGCCGCGACCGTGCTGACCAACAGCCTGCCGATCATGACCCTGCTCGCCAGCGACGCCGGCCCGAACGTGGAACTGATCGGGGTGGGCGGCACGCTGCGTACGCTGACGCGTTCGTTCGTCGGCGCCGGCGCCACGCGAACGGTCAACGAGCACTACGCCGATCGGTTGTTCCTCAGCGTCAAGGGCGTCGTCGACGGCGACACACTCACCGACGCCGACTCGCTGGAGGCCGACGTCAAGCGCTCGATGATCGCCCACGCGCGCGAGGCCGTGCTGCTGATCGACGGCTCCAAGCTCGCCGAGCGCGGGCTGATCGCGATCGCTCCGCTGTCAGCCGTCGCGATCGCGCTGGCGACCGACATCGACTCCGAGCAGGCGGCGGCGCTCGGCCGCGCCGGCACGACCGTGCGGATCATCCGCGGCGCCGAAGCCGGGCCCGCGGCGGCGCCGCTCGCCGGCCCGCTCGCCTAGGTCCGCGGCGCCCCGCGCGCGCCACACACGGCCCCGC
>PMKB01000351.1 GCA_003157595.1 Solirubrobacterales bacterium | reverse complement strand
ACGCCGTGCTCCTGCAGGTAGCGCCCGGCCGGGCTGTCGCGCTTGATCGCTCCGGCGGGTGAGATGTGATCGGTCGTCACCGAGTCCCCCAGCAGCGCGAGCACGCGGGCCCCGACGATGTCGGTGGGAGCGCTCGGCGTCGCCGCAAGCCCGTCGAAGAACGGCGGGCGGCGGACGTAGGTCGACTCGCGCCAGTCGTAGTGATCGCCACCGGGCACCTCGAGCGAGTGCCAGTTCTCGTCGCCGTCGAACACCTCCGCATAGCTGCGTCGGAACATGTCCGACTGCACCGCCGCCGCGACGGTGTCGGCGATCTGCGCACTCGACGGCCAGATGTCGCGCAGGTACACCGGCTCGCCCTCGGAGTCGCTCCCCAGCGGGTCGTGCACCAGGTCGATGTCCATCGTGCCGGCGATCGCGTAGGCCACGACCAGCGGCGGTGAGGCGAGGTAGTTCATCTTGACCTCGCTCTGGATGCGTCCCTCGAAGTTGCGGTTGCCCGACAGCACCGCGACCACGGCGAGGTCGCGGGCGGCGATCTCGCGCGAAACCTCCGCCGGCAGCGGGCCGGAGTTCCCGATGCAGGTCGTGCAGCCGTAGCCGACGAGGTTGAAGCCGAGCGCCTCGAGCGGCTCGGTCAGCCCGGCCCGGTCGAGGTACTCGGTGACGACCCGCGATCCCGGGGCGAGCGAGGTCTTGACCCACGGCCGACTCCTGAGCCCGCGCGCGACCGCCGCGCGGGCGAGCAGCCCGGCGGCGATCATCACCGACGGGTTCGAGGTGTTCGTGCAGCTGGTGATCGCGGCGATCACGACTGCGCCGTGGTCGATCTCCTCCGTCGCGAGCGCCACCGCCGTGCCCGACGTCGAGCGCTCGGTGAAGCCGGTCAGCGCCTCCTGGAAGCGCTCGCGCGCCGCGCGCAGCGGCACGCGGTCCTGCGGGCGCCGCGGTCCCGCGAGGCTCGGCTCGACCGCGCCGAGATCCAGCGCGAGGACGTCGCTGAAGCGGGGCTCCGGGGAGCCCTCGTCGTGCCAAAGGCCCTGCCTGCGGGCGTAGGCCTCGACCAGCTCGATCTGCTCCGCCGGACGCCCGCTGAAGCGCAGGTAGCGCAGCGTCTCCGCGTCGATCGGGAAGATCGCGGCGGTCGAGCCGAACTCCGGCGACATGTTGCCGATCGTCGCGCGGTCAGCGAGCGGCAGGCCGGCCAGACCGCCGCCGAAGAACTCGACGAAGCGCCCGACGACCCCCTTCGCGCGCAACATCTCGGTCACGGTGAGCACGAGGTCGGTCGCCGTCGCCCCCTCCGGCAGAGCGCCGTCGAGGCGAAAACCGACGACCTGCGGCAGCAGCATCGAGGTCGGCTGACCCAGCATCGCCGCCTCGGCCTCGATGCCGCCCACCCCCCAGCCGAGCACGCCGAGCCCGTTGACCATCGTCGTGTGCGAGTCGGTTCCGACGAGCGTGTCCGGGTAGGCGAGCGGCAGCCGGCCCTCGCGGTCGGCGACGAAGACGACCCGCGCGAGGTACTCGAGGTTGACCNNTGGTCGATCACCAGCTCGGCCGGAACGAGCGGGTCGATTCGAGCGCCGTCGCCGCCGAGCGCCACGATCGCGTCACGCATCGCCGCAAGGTCGACGACGGCGGGAACGCCGGTGAAGTCCTGCAGCAGCACGCGCGCCGGCGTGAAGGCGATCTCGACGCTCGGCTCGGCGGTCGCATCCCAGCCCGCGAGCGCCTCGATGTCGGCCGCCGTGACGGAGCCGTTGCCCTCGTTGCGCAGCAGGTTCTCAAGCAGGACCTTCAGCGCGAAGGGCAGCCGCGCGATGTCGAAGCGCTCGGCCAGCGCGTCGAGCGAGAAGATCTCGAACCGCCGCCCGGAAACCGAGAGCTCGGCGCGGGCATCGAAGCTGTTGGCGGACATGGCTGGTCTCCTGGAGCGGGGAAGGAGCGGGTCGTCGGTCGGATTATCCCGCCTGGCACCCCGCAATGGGGGGTAGCCTGTCGCGGGGTGAGCCCAAGAAGCCAGCTCGAGGCGCACTGAGCGTTGAGCCTGCTGCAGGCGCTCGCGATTCTCGCTGCCGGCGCTGCGGCGGGCGCGATCAATGTGGTCGTCGGCTCGGGCACGCTGATCACCTTCCCGGTGCTGCTCGCATTCGGCTACGCGCCGGTCGTCGCCAACGTCTCAAACACGATCGGGCTGGTGCCGGGGTCGGTGGCGGGCGCCGTCGGCTACCGCGCCGAGCTGAAGGGCCAGGGGGCCAGGATCCGGAGGCTGGCCGCCGCGACAGCGGCCGGCGCCGCGACCGGCGCGACGCTCCTGTTGACGTTGCCGCCGTCGGCGTTCAGGGCGATCGTGCCGGTGTTCATCGCCGCGGCGCTTGTCCTGATCATCGTGGCGCCGCGGCTGACCGTCCAGTTGCGCCGCCACCGCGGCCACGCGCACGAGCGCATCGGAGCGCTGACTCTGGCCGCGGTCTATGTGACGGGGATCTACGGCGGCTACTTCGGCGCAGCGCAGGGGATCATGCTGCTGGCGATCCTCGGCCTCGCGCTCGACGACGCGCTGCAGCGGATCAACGCCGTCAAGAACGTGCTGGCCGGTCTCGCCAACCTGCTTTCGGGCTTGATCTTCGCGCTCGTCGCACACGTCGCCTGGCCCGCGGTGGGGCTGATCGCACTCGGCTCGATCTGCGGCGGCGCGCTGGGAGCCCGCTACGGGCGCCGCCTGCCGCCGGCCCCGCTGCGCGCGCTGATCGTGGCCGTCGGCGTGCTCGCCATCGTGCGTCTGCTGTAGGGGCTGGTGCATGCACCAGCCCCCGGGACGGCGCATGCGCCGTCCCGCGGATCGGCGCATGCGCCGATCCGAACAACCCACCGACCCCGCTATCGCAGCCGTTCCTCCAGCCGCGCTCGCAACTCGTCGCCGCGACCGGCTTCCACGGCTCGCGCCGCACGGGCATCGTCGAGCTCGAGGTTGTTGGCGTGAGCGAAGTCGAGCAGCGCTTGGCGTTGATCGGATTGGCTGGCGGCACGCATGAAGAGCCACGCGAACAGCAGGATCGTGAGGATGCTGCCCTCGACCATCATCACCGCGCCGGCGTCGACCTGGTCCTGCAGCGCCGAGATGCCGTAGGCCGCCTCGTGCACGACGTAGTAGGGGTAGAAGACGGTGTGCGACCACAGCAGGATGTTGCCGAGCACGGCCTCGATCAGGCGGACCGCGATGATGTATCCGAGCCGGCCGACGTTGCCGAACCAGGCGGGTTTCGGCAGCGGTCCGAGCAGCGCCATCCACATCGCGATCCCGGCCGCCAGGAAGCAGGCGTGCTCGAGCGCGTGCACGCTCTCGTTGCGCAGCGCCGCCTGGTAGAGCACGGGGATGTGCCAGGCGTAGAGGTCGACCGCCCAGACCGGCAACGCGACCAGCGGATGGGTGAAGACGCGCAGCCGCGCGAACAGCCCGATCCGCAGCAGCGGCGCGATCATCGGCCCGGTCAACCCGAGCACGATCAGCAGCGCGGCGATGTCGCCGATCAGCAGGTGCTCGACCATGTGCGCCACGAGCAGCTTCTCCGCGAGCACGCCGAGCGGAGTGCTCAGCGCGCCGATCAGCACGACGATGGCGCCGCCGTAGCACCACTGCCGCCAGCGCGGCACCGCACGGCCCTCGCGCGCCAGCCGAGCGGCCCTTCGCCGGTAGGGCACCCAGTACAGGACGGCCAGCGCCAGGACGAAGACGTCGGCGGTGACGCCCGGACCCTTGACCGCCGGGACGATCGACATCACACCTCGTCCGCTTCGAACGAACACCGGAGGATCGGGCCGGTCACTCCCCGGCCACGGATGCCGGTCGCGCGGCGCGCCCACACCGCGCCTCCCCGGTCCGCCAACAGCCCGCGGTACCCCCGAGCCAGGCCGTGAAACGCACCCATCGCGCAGAGCCTAACGCTCGCACGCGGGATCGCACTCGCCTGCCCCGCCGCGCTCCGGCTCACCAGCGTCCGGCGGGCTCAGCAGGCTCCGGCGGTGCCTCCGGTCGTGGTCGAGGGGATGCAGTTCGCCTGCGCCGACGGGTAGTAGCTCGCGTACGTGCCGGCACTGCCTCCACCGGTGGGTGCTTGGAAGGTGAACGTGAGGGAGTTGCTGTTCGTGTTGGGCATGTAGCCGATGACCATTGCTCCCGTCATCGTGAGCGAGGTGGGCGCCATCTGGGAATTCGGGGCGAAGACGTCGCCGGTGATGACGACTCCGTTGATTGGCGTGATGGCCGACGGACAGGCCGTCGTGCAGCCGGGGGTCCCGTAGAAGTCCAGCTGCAGGTTGCTCGACACCCCGCCGCTGTTGAACGTCGTCGAGTTGCCGGCACCATAGATGTTGCCGCTGCCCGCCGCGCATGCGCTCCCCGGCCGGCTCGGGGAGTCGATGTAGATCCTCACCAGGCCCGCTCCCGATTGCTGCATGGTGAAGTTGCTGAAGCCGCCCTCGTTTATCCCGCAGAGGTAGTAGGTACCCGGAGCGAAGGAGACGATGGCGCTGTTGTTGAGTGCGCTCAGCACGTGCGTGGAGGAGCTGT
>PMKB01000237.1 GCA_003157595.1 Solirubrobacterales bacterium | reverse complement strand
GCTCGGCTCGGTGAAGGGGAAGAAGTCCGGGCGCAGCTGCACCTCGCGCTGCTCGCCGAAGATCGCGCGCGCGAACGCGAGCAGCGTTCCCTTGAGGTCCGCGAGAGTGATCCCCTCGTCCACCGCGAGGCCCTCGAGCTGGTGAAACTGCGGCGTGTGGGTGGCGTCGTGGTCGAGCCGGAACACACGCCCCGGGGCGACCACATACAACGGCGGCGGCGTGGCCATCATCGAGCGAACCTGCACCGGTGAGGTGTGCGTGCGCAGGACCACCTCGTCGCTGACGTAGAAGGTGTCGCTGCGCGCTCGCGACGGATGTGTCGCGTCGGTGTTGAGCGCGTCGAAGTTGTAGGCGGTCGATTCGATCTCGGGCCCCTCGGCGATCCGAAAGCCGAGCCCGATGAAGACATCCTCGAGGTCGCGGCGGGTCTGCGTGAGCAGGTGCAGGTGACCGCGCGCGAAGGCCGGAGCGCCCGGCAGCGTGATGTCGATGCGGTCGGTCTGCAGGCGCGCGTCGAGCTCGGCGCCGGCGAGCTGCGTCTCGCGCCTGGAGATCAGCTCGCTCAGCGCCTGGCGCGCCGCGTTGGCGGCGGCGCCAACCGCGGAGCGCTCCGAGGCATCAAGCTCGGCGACGCCGCGCAACAGCTGCGGCAGCTCTGCCTTGCGCCCCAGGTAGGCGATCCGCAGCTGCTCGAGCGCGGCGCGCTCGGACGCTGCGGCGATCGCCGTCTCCGCCTGCGCGCGCAGTGCCGCGATCCGCTCCAGAACGCTCATCCCGCGGCCATCCTAGTGGCCTCATACAACGCGACCGTCGCGGCCATCGCAGCATTCAGCGAGTCCCCGGCAACCTGGGGAATGTGGCGGACGTCATGGCACTGTTGGAGCAGCTCGGGTGCCAGCCCTTCGCGCTCGCCGCCCACCAGCAAGGTGACCGTGTCCTCGAACGGTCCGTCAAGCGGCTCACCGACGCCTGGAGCGAGCCCCACGAGCCGCCCTTCCAGCTCTGCGACGCTTGAGAAGCGGGCGATCTTCGTCGCGAAGACCGCCCCCATCGAGGCGCGCACCGCCTTTGGGCCGTAGGGGTCGGCGCTTCCCGGTCCCAGCGCCACACATGAGGCGCCGAAGGCGTGCGCCGCGCGAATGATCGTGCCGACGTTGCCCGGATCACCGACGCCCCACAGCGCCACCGCCAACGGCCCCGCCGGTGCGCTCCAGCGCTGCTCGAACACGCCGATCACGCGCGAGGAGGACCCCAGCGCCGATACCTTCGCAAGCAGCGCCGGCGAGACCTCGAGCCAGCCGCCGTCCGACGCGGATTCGTGGCCTTGCACGCAGAGCACATAGAGCGGTGAAATCCGGGCGGCGGCAGCCGCCGCCAGTAAATCCTCCCCCTCCACGACGAAGCGGCCGGACCGCGCTCGGGCCAGCGCGCGCGCGAGCTTGCGGATTTCGGTGAGGTGTTGATTTGTCGGGGAGGTGATTGTCATTGCACAAAAAAGGGCGCCGTCCTTGAGGAGCGGCGCCCGGGAGGAGATTGCGTTCGGCGTGCGCGATCAGGCAGCCGAAGCCTCGCGGGCGGCGTCGGCAAATCGGCGGAATGTCTCGGGGTCGCGCACGGCGATGTCGGACAGCACCTTGCGGTCAAGTGTGATGCCGGCCAGCGCGAGGCCGTGAATCAGCTGTGAGTAGCTCATGCCACACTCGCGCGAGGCGGCGTTTATCCGTGTGATCCACAGGCGGCGGAAGTCACGCTTGCGGTTGCGCCGATCGCGGTACGCGTAGGCGTCCGCCTTCATCAGCGCTTCCTTCGCGCGTTTGTAGTTCGAGTTCGCCTCGCCGCGGAAGCCCTTGGTCAGCTCGAGTGTCGCGCGGCGCTTCTTCTTGGCGTGCAGGGAGCGCTTGACGCGGGTCATGAGCCGATCCCCAGCATCTTCTTGATCCGCGGCGAGTCGTGGTCGGAGATCATCGCGTCCTTCCCGAGATGGCGCTTGCGCTTCGGCGACTTCTTCTCGAGGATGTGACTCGTGAAGGCGTGCCGGCCTTTGACCTTGCCGGTGGCGGTCGTCTTGAAGCGCTTCTTCGCGCCGGAGTGCGTTTTCATCTTGGGCATCGCGACGAAGGAGTATGGCAGACGAGAGCCAGGAGACGGCCTCTCTGGTCCGCGTGCGGGACTGGCAAGTCGGGGCAGGGACGCCGGGAGGAAGCTGTGGCCCAGCCGCTGCGAGCACCGAGGATTTCGCGTCTGCGACGGTTCGCTGCCGGCAGAGGTGCGCGAGGTGTGGCGGGGCGGCTCGAGCTCTGCTACTCGGCGGCGTCCACGGCGGGGGCGTCGGCCGCGTCGGGCAACTCGTCGACGTCGGCCGTGTCCGGCAACTCGTCGCCGTCGGCCGCGTCGGGCAGCCTGTTGACGTCGGGCCCGTCGGGGCGCTCGTTGACGTCGGGCGGGTCGGGCACCTCGTTGGGGTCGGGCGCGCCCGGCAGCTCGTCGGCGTCCGGCTCATCGGGCACCTCGGCAACTTCGGCGACTGGCGCCGGCGTGTCCCCGTTGGCGGAGGGCGCGGCGAGCTTCGCCTGCGCCGCCGTCTCCGTTGCGTCCGCGGCGGCAAGCGCGAGGTCCGCCGCGGCGCCGTTGGTGAGCTTGTCGAACTGCCCGGCGAGCACGGCCTTGGACGGGCCGAGCATCATCGTCATGTTGCGGCCGTCCTGCAGCGGGCGCTGCTCGACGATTGCGAACTCCGCAAGCTCCTCGGCCAGGCGGTCGAGAATCGCGACGCCGCGCTCGGGATGGGTCACCTCGCGCCCACGGAACATGATCGTGACCTTGACCTTGTCCTTGTGGCGCAGGAAACGCTCGACGTGGCCCTTCTTGGTGTCGTAGTCGTGCTGGGCGATCTTTGGCCGGAACTTGATCTCGCGGATCGTGATCTGCTGTTGGTGCTTGCGCGCCGCCTTGAGCTTCTGCGCCTGCTCGTACTTGTACTTGGAATAGTCGAGCACGCGACAGACCGGCGGCTTGGCCTCGGGCGCCACCTCGACCAAGTCGAGATCGCGCTCCGCTGCATAGCGCAGGGCGTCGTCGATCTTCATCAGGCCGATCTGCTCCCCGTCCTCCCCGATCAGCCGGACCTCAGGGACCCGGATGCGTTCGTTGATCCTGGTCGGGTCACGCTCTGGCGGGCGCCGGTCGAATCTACGAGGGACCGGCACTAATGATCACGTGCGCGCGTCAAGCGGGGTGCGTGCGCGGCATGGTGGTTGTTGCGAAGGCCAAGGTGCGCGAGTATAGCGGGGCGAGGGGCCCGTGGCGAGGGTTTGTTGGCAAGCTGTGAACCGGCGCTTCTCAGCGTGAGCGCTCGGAGGTCTCGGTGCGCAGCCGCTCCACGAACTCCTCGAGCGGGACGACGCCGACGTCGCCGGCGCTTCGCTCGCGCACGGCGACCGTCCCGGCCGCGGCCTCGCGCTCGCCGATCACCAGCATGTAGGGCAGCTTGCGCAGCTGAGCGTCGCGGATCTTGCGCCCCACCGACTCCGAGCGGGCGTCCAGTTCGCCACGCAGCCCCGCCGTCTGGAGGGCCGCGAGCACAGCGGCCGCAGCCTCGTTCTGGCGATCTGTGATCGGGAGCACGATCGCCTGGACCGGCGAGAGCCAGACCGGCAGCTGACCGTCGAGGTGCTCGAGCAGGATCCCGATGAAGCGTTCGAAGGACCCGAACAGCGCGCGGTGGATCATCACCGGGCGGTGCTCGGCGTTGTCGGCACCGGTGTAGGTCAGCTCGAAGCGCTCAGGAAAGTTGTAGTCGAGCTGCACCGTGCCGAGCTGCCACGAGCGCCCGAGCGAGTCGGTCATGTGCATGTCGATCTTTGGCGCATAGAAGGCGCCCTCCCCCTCCATCACCCTGTACTCGAGGCCGAGGCTTTCGAGTGCCGCTGCGAGCACCCCCTCCGCGTGATCCCAGAACGCGTCGTCGCCGAAGCGCTGCTCGGGCCGCGTCGAAAGCTCGATGCGCGTCTCGAAGCCGAACAGGCGATAGACCTCGAAGCCGAACTGCACGCAACCGGCGACCTCGTCGCGGATCTGCTCCTCGGTGCAGAAGATGTGCGCGTCGTCCTGCGCGAAGGCGCGGGCGCGCAACAGGCCGTGCAGCGTGCCCGAGGGCTCGTTGCGGTGCAGCAGGCCGGGCTCGGAGAAGCGCACCGGCAGGTCGCGATAGGANNGAACATGTTCTCGCGGTACTTGTCCCAGTGCCCCGAGATCCGCCACAGCGCAGCGTCGAAGAGCTGCGGCGTCTTGACCTCGGTGTAGCCGCGTGCGCGTGTCAGCTCGCCGGCGAGGTCGCGCAGGCTGTTCCAGAGCGTGGTGCCATGTGGCGTCCAGAATGCGTTGCCGGGGGCCAGTTCGGAGAAGTTGAACAGGCCCAGCTCGCGTCCGAGTCGGCGATGATCGCGCGCACGCGCCAGCTCGAGGCGCTCGAGGTGCTCGTCGAGGTCCGCCTTGGAGAGAAATGCGGTGCCGTAGATCCGCGTCAGCATCGGGCGCTTGGAGTCGCCGCGCCAGTAGGCGCCGGCGA
>PMKB01000284.1 GCA_003157595.1 Solirubrobacterales bacterium | reverse complement strand
GGCGTGATCCTCTACCAGGAGCAGTCGATGCGGATCGCCAAGGAGCTGGCCGGCTTCTCAGGCGCCAAGGCCGACGACCTGCGCAAGGCGATCGGCAAGAAGAACCGCGCCGCGATGGCGAAGCTGAAGCCCGAGTTCGTGGCCGGCGCACGCGCCAGCGGCACTCCCGACTCCGTGATCGACTTCCTCTGGTCGACCAACGAGAAGTCGGCCGACTACTCGTTCAACCGCAGCCATGCCGCCTGCTACGCCCTGATCGCCTACCGCACGGCGTGGCTGAAGGCCAACCATCCCGCCGAGTACATGGCTGCGCTGATCTCCTCTGTGATGTCGACCAAGGACCGCGTGCCGTTCTTCGTCGCCCGCTGCGAGGAGATGGGAATCGAGATCTTGCCACCCGACGTCAACCTCTCCGACCACGAGTTCACCGTGGTCGAGCGGCGAATCCGCTTCGGCCTGGACGCTGTCAAGGGCGTCGGCTACCAGGCTGTCGAGGCGATCAAGCGCGCGCGCGAGGACGGGGGAGCCTTCACCTCGCTGTGGGACTTCTGCGAGCGAGTCGATGGTCGCGCCGTGAACAAGAAGGCGATCGAGGCGCTGATCAAGTGCGGTGCGCTCGGGTCGACCGGGGCGACCCGTCGAGGGATGCTCGAGGTGCTCGAGCAGGCCCAGGGTGCGGGACAGAAGTCCCAACAGGACGCGCTGATCGGGCAGGGCTCGATCTTCGACCTCGGCGGCACGAACGCTCCCCTCAACGGCCATGCGGCGGTCCGCCCGCCGATCCCGACGCTGGAGTTCGACCAGCGCGATCTGCTCGCGGTCGAAAAGGAGGCGATCGGCTTGTTCATCTCCGCGCACCCCCTGAAGGCGGTGCGTGAAGCGCTGTCGCTCGCCGTCGACTGCACGCTCTCCGCGGTGTCCGAGCGTCCTGACAAGGACCACGTGACGGTTGGCGGGATCGTCACCCAGGCACGCAAGATCCGCACGCGGGCCGGCGCCGACATGATGTTCGCGACACTCGACGACCTCGAGGCGCACGTCGAGATCATCGTGTTCGGATCGGCGCTGGAGAAGTTCGAAGGCACACTCGCCGTGGACTCGATCGTGATCGTGCGCGGCCGCGTCGACCAGAAGGAGGAGGGCCGGACATCCGTCGTCGCTCAGTCCGTCGAGGAGTTCCGCCCTGACGCCGAGCAGCTGGCCCGCGCTCACGCCGCTGCGCTGGAGGCAGCGCAGGCGAAGCCGCTGCATATCCGAATCGGAGACGGTTTCCGCTTCGCCGCCGTGCTCGAGGACCTCAAGGGCGTGCTCGGAACCTTCCCCGGCCGCTCGGAGGTCGTGATCGAGCTCTCCGATGAGCGCCGTGTCCGGCTGGGCAGCGAGTTTCGTGTGGAGCCGAGCCCCGGTCTGCGCGCCGAGCTCGAGCACCTGCTCGGCGCACCGGTGCGGCTTGTCGCCTGAGACGACGGGCGTGTGGCGGGACCCGGACTGGCCTGGCCACACGCTGGCAGCGGCGACAGCGGGTTTCAGCCACGGTTGGTTGGGTTCTTGCCATTGGCCCCGTGCAGTTTCTTCAGCACGCTCGGCTTGAGCTGTTCCCGGCCGCGGCACAGCGGCCGGGAACAGAGGTGCCTGGGGTCTAGCTGATCGAGTTCGTCTGGGTTGCGGTGATCGCCGAGTTGTTTCCGCCGTCGGAAAAGCCGGTCACCAAGCCCTGGCGGGTTTGGTCCGGCACGTTGACCTGGCACTGCAGCGCGATTGTCTGCGTTGAGCTGAGCGTGAGCGCAGCCTGCACGTGCATTGTCGTCTCCTCTTGCCAGATCGTGCCGAAAGGAGTGGTGGACTCGACGATGCCGGTGTTGGTCTGGGTGGACGCCTCGACGCTTCCGCCTTCGGTCAACTGGCATGTGTCCTCCACGCCCTGAAATGCCGCACCCGGCGCGGCGGTCGTCCCCGCCTCGGTGTCGGTCTGGGCGTAGATGACGTAGTGGCCGGCCGGCAATGACTTGCTCACCATCGTTGCGAAGTTGCCGCTGTTCGCGCCGATCGGAATGCCGACGGCACCGGCGGTGGCGTAGTACGCGGCCACCGCGCCGTTCTGGCCGGCTGCGCCCGCCGCACCGGCGGCGCCCGCCACGCCTGCGGCGCCCGCCGCACCGGCGGCACCCTGCGCACCGGCTGCGCCCCGCGCACCGTGCAGCTTCGCCAGAACGCTCGGCTTGATCTGGCTGGTTGAGGTGATCAGGTAGTGGTGTGCAGCCCAAGCCGTCCCGCCGCCGATCGCAAGGACCAGGGCGAGGGTCGAGACGACGTTGGCATAGCCAAGTCGGCGTCGGCCGTCCTTGCGGTTCTCGCGGTTACGCTTCCGGTGCAGCTCGCGCATGTGGTCTCCTCAGTTTCGTGTTGACGGTGGCGCGACGCGGTCGCCGGCCGCCGGGTGCCGATGGCCAGCACGGTACTTCTCCACCGAGCCCTCGCAACCCTCCAAAGGTCGATTTCTCACGACCCCTACGACATCCGGCCAGCTCAGTCCGCGAGCAGCCCGATCACCAGCCCGACCTCCTGCGCGGTCGGGCCGCTGCGGTCGGGACCGGGCGTCTCCAGCACGCACGCCAGATCGGCGAAACGCGGCTCGCTGACGAAGGTCCGCGCTCCCTCCAAGCCGAGTTCGCCCTCGCCGATGTTCGCGTGGCGGTCGCGGTTTGAGCCCAGCGGCGTCTGGGAGTCGTTGAGGTGCAGCGAGCAGACCCGACCGGCGCCCGCCTCCCGCTCGCAGTTATCGAGCACGCTTGCGAGCGCTTCCGGCGTGCGGATCTCGTAGCCGGAGGCGAGCAGGTGGCAGGAGTCCAGACAGAGCCCGAGGCGAGGATCCCCGCCGCCGGCTTCGAGCAGCGCGGCCAGCTCGGCGAACGAGCGTCCGAGCGTGCCTCCGGCGCCGGCGGTGTTCTCCAGATGCAGCGGGCAGCGTTCGGAGCCGGCCAGCGCGGCGGCGAACAGCTCGCCGGCACGCTGGATCGCCGGCCCGACCGGCCCCGCCTTCGCGGAGCCTGGATGCACGACCACCGCCGTGGCGCCGATCGCGTCGCCGACGCGAAGCGAGTGGGTGAGCGATGCGAGCGACTTGGCGCGGATCTCGCGCTCGTCGGAGGCGCAGTTGACGAGGTAGACGGCGTGGATCAACACCGCCCCGATCTGGCTCGCCGCCCGCGCCTCGCGAAAGCGGGCGAAGTCGTCCTCGCCGTAGTCGGTCGGGCGCCAGGCGCGCGGCGACTGGTTGAAGATCTGAATCGCCCGAGCACCCAGCAACGTCCCGCGCTCGACCGCGCGGTAAAGGCCGCCGGCAGGTGAGACGTGGGCGCCGACTAGCATGAGGCACCACGCATGAGAGTTCGCTTCGCTCCTTCCCCGACCGGCGCCCTGCACATCGGCGGGGCCCGCACGGCCTTGTTCAACTGGTTGCTGGCGCGCAATGCTTCGGGACGCTTCGTGCTGCGGATCGAAGATACCGACCAGGAGCGCTCCACGGCGGAGAACGTCGAGCAGATCCTCGNNGGAGCTCGACTGGGACGAGGGTCCAATCTTCCAGAGCGAGCGCGAAGCCCGCCACCGAGAGGCGGTGGAGTCGTTGCTGGAAAGCGGCCGTGCGTATCGCTCTGTGACCACCGCCGAGGATGTCAAGGCCTGGAAGGCTGTCCACGGCGACGAGCGCGGCTTCCGCGGCGAGGCTCACGACAATGGTGCGGTCCGCCTGCGGGTGCCCGACGACGGCGACACCGTGTTCGAGGATCTGGTGCTCGGGGAGGTGCGATCCCCCAACCGCTCGATGGATGACCTGGTGATCGCGCGCGC
>PMKB01000081.1 GCA_003157595.1 Solirubrobacterales bacterium | reverse complement strand
GGCTGGCCACGCGATGTCGACTACGTAATCTCGCGGTGGGCCGGGTCCTTGATGGCCGGGTCCGGCACCCGCAACCGGGCGATGGCAGGAGCGAGCGACCGAACGTGGCGGGCTGTCGCAAGTCGTCCATTGCGAGCACCCGAGGGCGAGGCACCCGACATGACATCTTCACCGCGCGAGCGACACGCTCGGTGCGTCATCTCGTAGTGGCGTGCGCGGGACGGGCGGGCGCGGGCTGGATCGCGGTCTGGATGTAGCGGGCTGCGACGAGGCAGGCGATCAGTCCGAGCAGGCGTCGCAGCGCGCGCTCGGGGAGGTGGCGTTGGAGTCGCGCGCCGAGGTAGCTGCCGAGGAACCCGCCGGCGCAGAGGAACGCGGCGAGCGCCCAGTCGGGCGCGATCGCGCCGCCGTGCGTTGCCTGCAGCACAAGGTAGGTCGCGATCCCGCCGATCGAGGTGAGGAAAGTCGCGGTGAGGGTCGCGGGCGCGACCTCGTAGGCCGAGAAGCCGGCGGCGAGCAGGATCGGCGCGAGCAGCGACCCGCCGCCGATGCCGTAGATCCCGCCGACGGTCCCGACGATGAGCGAGAGCGCCCAGATCACGCGACGGGCGTGCGGGGATGGTGAGGGTCGAGCCGGCGGCAGTCGCTGGCTGCCGAGCGCGAGCCAGAGTCCGAGTGGCAGCAAGACGCCGGCCGCGACGAGCATGAACGCCGTGCTGCCTGAGAGCAGTTCGACTCGGATGATCGCGCCAGCGACCACACCCGGCAGCGTGCCAGCAACGAGCAGCCAAGTCAGATCGTTGAAGAGGCGACGCTCGCGCCAGAACCGGATCAAACCGCCGGGTACAGCGCCGACGTTGAAGAGCAGGTTCGTCGGCGTAACCGCGGGGCTCGGTACGTGAAGGACGCTGAGCTGGATCGGCAGCAGGAGCACCGCCCCGGACACCCCGGCCGGCGTGGTCGCAATCGTCAGCAGGAACGCGCAGAGCGCCCCGACAGGCCATTCCCACGGCACGATGGCAGCCTACGGTGGCGGCGCACCGCCGACGACCGCGACCTCATAGCTGCTCGCGTCGCGGCCCGGACCAACGATCAATGTGAGCCCTTCGTCGAGCTCGAATACCCGGATCGCATTGGCGTGGACATGTCGGCGGTGCGCGGACTGCGGTCGGCCACGGGACGTGTTGTGCGCGGGGCCGGAGTTCGGCGTGTCGGCGGATGTCGGGTGCCGACGGCCCTGGGTGGAGCCTGCTGAAACGCCCGGGCGGGAGTCGAACCCGCGTACGCGGCTTTGCAGGCCGCTGCCTTCACCGTTCGGCTACCGGGCGCCGGTCGGCCTCGCCGCCGCACCGACCGGCGAGATCCGCGTGATCGATTGGCGGGTGGATGTGGATTCGCCGGCACCGTGGGCCGCCCGGACGGAGGAGAGGGAGGATCCGGGCGACCCACCACGCCGACAGTCACGCTCCAGCCCGCGATCGCCGTGGTTGCCGTCGGTCCGATCGCGAGCCCGTCACGCGCCGCCTGTTGACGCGACCGGCTCAGGCCGACCGCACAGGAGGACAACATCGTGCGACCGTCCGAACGCGCGCCAAGGTCGCCGAGACGGGCGGATCGGTCTCGGCGGCCGCCGAGCGGTGGCTGCGTTCGGATGGAAACACGACGGCTTGCACGTTATTGGCCGCGCTTGGTCTTGTCAAGAATCTTGATCGACAATATATGCTTTAGCCCATGTGGGGGACGGCTGTGATCTTGACGTCGGGGGTCGAGACGGTTGGGAAGGAGCGTGGACGCCACGATGGCGGCACGACCTGATGGCTCGGGGTTGGTCGGCAGGGGCGGCTGGACCGCCCGCGTCTTCTCCTTCCCGAATCCGGTCAACGAGGTGTCGGCGCGGCTTGTGGCGGGGGGCGTGGTCCTGCTGAGCCTCGTGACGATCGTCTTCGACCAGCCATGGCTCACGGCCGTGATCGCCTACGGCTTCGTCGCGCGGGTGCTCAGCGGCCCGACGCTGAGCCCGCTTGGCCAGCTTGTCACGCGCGTCATCACGCCGCGGCTGCATGTGGCCGAGCGACCGGTGGCCGGCCCGCCCAAGCGCTTCGCGCAGGCGATCGGGGTCGCGTTCTCGGTGTCTGCGGCGATGCTGGCGCTGGCACTCGGCCTTACCACCGCCGCCTACGCCGTGCTCGGAGCGCTGATCGTCGCCGCCACGCTCGAGTCGGTGTTCGGCCTGTGCCTGGGCTGCAAGGCGTTCGCCCTCTTGATGCGAGCCGGTGTGATCCCGGAAGAGGTCTGCGAGCGCTGCAACGACATCGCGGCCGGGCGCGCCGGGCACGGCTGAGCGATGCTCGCCGGCAAGCCGACGCGGTGGGCGATCACGGCCCTCGCGGTGCTGGGGCTCGCGCTCGTCGCGATGCCCGCGGCCTTTCAGATGTTCGACCGCGCGCCGAAGGGCGCGCGCATGATCGCGGACTTTCGCCCGTACATGACAGTGGCCCGACTGAGCGGCTACCAGACCGAATTGCGCCAGATCGACGCCGCCGTCAAGGAGGGCGGCACGAGCGTCGCCGCCCAGCTGTCCCGATCGTCGTCGAGCTTCGCGACACGCTTCCCGGACTTCGCGCAGTTCGAGCGGCAATGGAGCGCGATCTACCCCGACATGAGCGGAATGCTCACGACGATCCGGCGTAACGTCGGCAACTACGAGGCCGTGGCTGCGCTGCCGAGCTTCACGCTGTTCCCCTGGTTCTTCGTGATCCCCGGGGTGATCGTGCTGGCGCTTCTTGGCCTCGGAATCATGCGTCGCGCTCGCTGGCGCAGCGTCCGTTGGGCGCTTGTCGCGTTGGGGCTCGCGCTCGTGCTCGCCCCGGCCGTGTTTCAGATGTTCTCGCGCGCCCCTAAAGGCGGTCGCATGATGACCGCGTTCAAGACGATCGAGACGAGCGGGCGGGTCGCGCGGATCCAGGGCTACTTCGGTGAGATCGCCGCTGGTCAGGGCGCGGTCGCACTCGAGCTCATCCCGGCGCTGCGGCGCTCCGGCGAGAGCGCTGCCGAGATCAGCACCGATTACCCGGGACTCACGACCTTCGACGCACAGTGGGTCCACATCCTCAACGACATGACGCCGATGATCGGCGCGATGAGCGACAACGTGGCCAACTACCAGGCGGTGGCGGCGCTGCCGCCGTTCGCGCTGTTCCCGTGGTTCTTCGTGCTCCCCGGCCTGCTCGTCGGCGGCGTCGCCGCCGGCGGCGGTCTCCGCCGGCTGCGCCGAGCCCGCGACGAGTCCTCCTCAGACGTTCTCAGTTCCTCAACCGAAGGAGTCATATGACCAATCGATCACTGCCGCGTCTCGGCGTCGGCCTCGCGGCGCTGGTAGCGCTGGCGCTCGCCGCTGTTCCGGCGAGCGCGGGGCAACTCAAGGGTACGTTCGGCATCTCTGCCGGCTCGTACTTCCGCATGATCTACCCTGCCGCCGCCAAGTCCAAGTCGAAGTACTTCTCCAACCCGTACTCGACCGATGCTGACAAGACCTACACGCTCGTCACCGGCGGCACCGATGGCGGTCTGCGCACGGGAGTGCTGCAGCCGGCCCCGACCCCGGCCTTCGACGCCAAGGGCAACTCCCTCGCCGGGCGCATCATCCGCCCGACCAGCTTCACTGGGATCGACTTCGGCCTCGTGACGCTCGGGACCGCTCCGAGCATCTCCGTCAGCGCGGGCCGGCTGAGCGGACAGCTCGTCGGCTTCACGGCGCAGTGGAACAAGCTCTCCTTCAAGCAGGGTTCCAGCGATGTCAGCGGGACCTACAACGCCAAGACCCACGCGTACGTGCTCACGTGGACGAGCGTGATCTCCGGCGGGCCGTTCAACGGCTTCACCGGATACTGGCACCTGCAGGGCAAGTTCGTCTCGTAGCCGGCGGCAGCTCCGCACGGACCTGCGGTGTTCCAAAGCCCGGGCGTCGCAGCGGTTGTTGGATTGGGGGGGTGGCCTCGGCCTGTGCTGCGAGGGCCGCCCCCCCGTCCGCACCGTCACCGTGGTGGCGCCTGCGATCGGCTCAGCAGCGCGCGTACATCGTGAAGTCGCCGTTCGCCGCGATCACGCGGAAGCGGCGACGCTCGAATGAGGCCAGCGGATGGGTGACGTCTTGGAAGAAGCCCCCCGCTGCGCCTCGGGTTGCTTCGATCACGATGCCCTTGTCGGGCACTCCGGAGTTCACGACGGACAGCGTGGCGGGGTTGCGGTGCAGGTCGAAAGCGAGGATGGGGACGATCCGCCAGTTCGCGGCGAGCGGCGAGCAACCGGCCAGCGTCAGGCGAACCGACGGCGGGGCGACCAGTCGGGCCAGCGCGATCTCGGCCTGCGCCTGTCGGGAGAAGATGTCGCGGTCGAGGTCGATGTCGCGCAGATTCGCGGGCACTTCGGCGACCGTCGCTGCGGCGACGGCGAGGGCCACCACGGCCCACAGCCATCTCGTGCGGCGGGCGACGACGCGTTGCCAGCCGACGAGGAAGTACGCGAAGAAGACGGCCGTGAGGCAGAGGATTGGAAGTGCGTAGCGCTGGTTCAGTGGGAGAGTGGCTGCGCCAAGCGCGAGAAAGCTCGCCGCGCTGAGCGCCAGCGCGAGCGCGAGGACGGCCGGAAGCACCCGCGTGCGCAGGTTGATCAGCACACCGCTGGCGGCGCCGGCGAGCACCGGCTTGCCGAAGTTCTGCGTGAACACCGCGACGAGCCGCCCCGGCGCCTGCGCGAGACCGGTCGGCCGCGCAGTGGCGACCGTGGCCCGCTGGGTGTAGGTGAGCGAGTAGATCGGGTTTCCCGTCAGCACGAGGTCGTTGACGATCCACAGCAGCGGGGCGCTCGCGGCGAGCACGGCGAGGCGGACCCGCTCCCGATTGCCCGCGCGCGGCGCGAGATAGCACCAGTAAGCCGCCGAGAGAACCCAGGCCTCGGGCCTGAAGAGGCCCGCGAGCGCGAGCAGCGCGAGCGGCGCTGTCCCGCGGCGCGGGCGGGCGGCTTCGAGCGCGAGCGCTCCGAGAACCGCGGCGGCGCTCGGGAGATCCGACACGGTTGCCTGGCCGATGATCGTGAAGAAGATCGGCGCGCTCGCGGCGAGCGTCAGTGCGGCGATCACGCCGAGCGCGGTCAGCCGCACAGCGCGTCCGACCGCGACGAAGCCCACGACCAGGGCGCCCGCAGCGGCGTACACGATCACGCGCATGGCGGCGAGTGCGCTCCCGCCGAACAGCGCGGCGATGGCGCCGGTGAGGATTGACGCCGGGTGGGGCGTCGAGGCTCCCCACAGCTGAACATGGGGCAGGCTGCCGTCGATCAGCTCGCGACCCCAAAGCAGCGAGAACGAGACGTCGTAGAGGTTGAGCGGCGTGTCCGGGAGGCTGAAGGAGAGCGCCAGCGCGACGAGGAGCGCGCCTGCCAGCGCCAGCCCGGAGGTCTTCACACGATCGTCGATCGTCGTACGTCGGGGTGGGGAAGGGAGATTCCTCATAAAACAGATCAGAAATCTATACAATGCCTCGCGCTGTGCGGATCGACATCCATCAGCACCTCTGGACCGAGGCTCTCGTGGCTGCGCTGGAGCGTCGCTCGCGCCTTCCGTTCATCCGCCGCGACGAGGGGCTGTGCATGGTGCACCTCGCCGGCGAGGTCGCCTCGGCGGTCGATCTCCAGAGCGAACGGCCGTCGCGCCGCGTCGCTTTGCTCGAGCGCGACGGAGTCGACGGCGCAGTCATCGCCCTGTCCAGTCCACTCGGCATCGAGGCCCTTCCGCGGGCCGAGGCCCGGCCATTGATCGACGCGCACCTCGATGGGGTGGAAGGGCTTGGCGAGCCGTTCAGGGCGTGGGGCCCGCTGGCCCTGGAAGGGTTGCGCCGCCACGACGTCGACGAGGTGCTCGAGCGCGGCTGCGTGGGCGTCTCGCTGCCCGCCGGAGCGTTCGAGCCGTGCTCGTCGTTGAACTCGCTGTCTCCTGTGCTTGCCCGCATCGAACAACTCGACTTGCCCCTGTTCGTCCACCCGGGACCGGGCCTCGGCGCGCGGCCGCGGGAATCCGGGATCGCGGATCCGCTGTGGTGGCCGGCGCTGACCCGCTACGTCGCGCAGATGCAGGCGGCGTGGCTCACGTTCAGCGCGCTCACCCGCCGCGCGCACCCGCGGCTACGCGTCGTATTCGCGATGCTCGCGGGCGGAGCCCCGCTGCTCAGCGAGCGACTCGCCGCGCGAGGCGGGCCTGCCGTCGCGATCCGCGACCCCCACAGCTTCTACGACACGTCGTCCTATGGTCCGGTCGCGATCGAGGCGATGGCCCGTCGCGTAGGTGGCGAACAGCTGCTCTACGGCTCCGACCGCCCGGTGATCGAACCGTTCGCGAGCGGCCGCGAGGCGCTGCTGAGCAAGAACGCCGGGCGGCTGCTCGACCGCGCTGGAGTCCCGGCATGAGCTTGCGGCGCTCCGCAGCCGACTTCCTCGGAGTCATCGAGCTCGTGCGCTTCGCAGCCGAGCTCGCTAACTCGCCGGAGCGCTGGCGCGATCTCGTCCGTCCAGACGGCGACGCACGCGTGTACGAGGCGATCTGGTCCGACGAGCGCGTCAACGCGTGGGCGATCCGCTGGTCGCTCGCCTCCGACACCGGGTTTCACGACCACGACGACTCGGCCGCCGGGATCGTCGTGATCGAGGGGAGCGTGATCGAAGAGCGCTTGACAATGGCCGGTCCGCCGCTCGCGCGCCGATTCGCCGCCGGCCAGTCCTTCCACATCTCGCCATCGGCGATCCACCGAGTGCATCACGCCGGTGGCCCTGCAGCACTCACGATCCACGCCTACTCGCCGCCTCTGCGCCACCAAGGCGTCTACCGCATAGATCCCGACGGCGTCCTCGAACGTGACGCGATCCCCTACACCGAAGAGCTACGAGCGCTGCACGATCTCGCGCGCCCATGAGCGCGGCAGCACCCTGAGCCATCCCGGCTTCCTAGTGAACGCAGGATCCTCGGGGTGAGCTCGGCTCCCTTGCTCGGGTTGTGGTCCCGGCGGTCGCGAGTTCGAATCTCGTCGCTCACCCTGGAAGTTGCCCTGCGCGGTGTCAGATCGAGAAGTCCTCGCCGGACCAGACGCCGGACGGAGAGGGTCGTGCGTGGCTGGGCGACGCGCCGTTGGGCAGCGCGTCTTCGAGGCGGTCAATGCGGCTCAGGACGGACTCGAGGCTCGCGCCGAAGAGGGCAGGCACGACGCTGCCATCAAGGTCCAGTGAGCCGTCCGACGCACGGAGCCGGCTGCGGACGATGATCTGTCCCGGCACACCGACGACGACGGAGTTGGCGGGCACGGGCTTGACCACGACCGCGTTAGCGCCGATGCGGCTGTCGTCGCCGATGACGATCGGCCCCAGCACCTTTGCCCCAGCGCCGATCGTCACGCGGTCGCCAACCGACGGGTGGCGCTTGCCCCGCTCGTTGCGTGTGCCGCCGAGCGTCACCCCTTGGTAGAGGGTCACGTTCTCCCCGGCCTCCGCAGTCTCGCCGATCACCACGCCGGT
>PMKB01000178.1 GCA_003157595.1 Solirubrobacterales bacterium | reverse complement strand
GAGTGCGAGAACCTGCGAGCCGTCATCCAGCGTGCAGAACAGCGACGCCTTCGGATACGGTGGGAGCGCGTCGAACTCGTCGACGAGATGCGGCACCAATCTCTCGCCGGTCAACAGCCGCGAGCGCTCCAGCTGCAACGGGACGGCGCCGTTGGCGCCCGGGTACCCACAAAGGCGGACCGCTGCCGCGCCCTCCGGCGCCAACTCCTGACTCGCCGGCGCCCAGTCGTTCTTCGGCACGTGAAACAGCACTCGGGGCGGACACGACACCGGCTGCGCACTCCCCGATGCGTAAGCCGCAATGTTGCTCGCGGGCCGGGCGAACATGGCGACGACAGCGACAATGAAGCCGCTAAACAGGAACGAGGCACGCAGGCGTCGAGACGCGTTACGGCTGTCTTTCCGACCTGCAGTGGCTGGCGCTCGGTTCGACATCACGCCCCACCGATACTACGGCGGGCACAACGGACCATCACACGGTTTGAGTTGTGCTCTGGGCTTACGCAAAGGACGACCTGCGAGCGCGCCGGCACGGGATCGGCACGCGCTCGCTAGCGGCAGGGCAAGCGGGAGCGTTCGCCGCGCCGCCCCGTCAGACCTGTTGCTTGTCCATCTCGGCAGTCGCGTTTCCAGGGCGGAGGACGCTCGCTCTGTCACGGCATGGCGATCCGGTCGGGGTCATGCTTGCCCTTCGGGCCGACGACCTCCTCCCTCCTACAGCGAGCTCAGCACACAGAGCCCAACCAACGCTCAACGCGAACACGGCCTCCTTCGCGGCCCCAACCATCTCCCGCAGCGCCTCCTGCACGCCCAGCGGCAGGACGGCTTCCTTTGATCTTTGGCGGATCACCACGCACGCGGCCAGGGACAACTGACGCGGCAGAGCGACCGCCGTCCTACGAAGTTCTACAAGCTACGGGACAACCTCGCCGCCGTCTTTGGTGTAGCCGGAGGTGTCGGTGCCGGTAAGAGCCGTGGTCGTACGCTGACGCTTCAGCTTGTGCGTTCGACGTAGAGCGTCTGGCTGGCGTGGTCGCTGGAGGATTGGCTTTCGGCGTCCAGGGCCAGGCCTATGGGTTGCCCGATGGGCAAGGCGGGGTTGCCGCCGTCGGCCAGACATTTGGTGAGGTCGACGGTGAAGCTGATTGTGTTGGTTGGGGCGGCCGGTTGGTCGTTGGCGGCGTCGATCAGCCAGCTCGTCCCCTGGACCGGGCCGAACCCGCCCTGTCCGGCCCCAGCGAGGCTGAGCGTCGGTGAGAGGTTGGAGTAGGACGCGGTGGAGCATGAGCCGCCCAGGGTGTTGACCAGGTGGAGGCCGACCCCTCCGGCGGGACCACCATTGCCGTAGCCAATCGTGTACCCCAGGTGTCCCAGGTCCATGTACGCGGGTTCCCCGGCTCCGGCCACGCCCGCCCGCTGCGGGCGAAACACGGTGAAGGTGACAGCGACGTTACCGTTAGCGCCGGCCGCAAGCTTGATCGGGTTGTTGTTGGTACCCAGACCCGAGGTGTCGGGGTAGGTGATGATGCCGTTGTCGCCGGCGCTGTCGGTGTAGGAGGCAAGCGCGGGGACGGTGTTGAAGACGAAGCCGAGCGTTATCGGGATCTGCGTGGTGACGCCGTTCGTGGTCACGACCTCGGCGGCGACATCCCCAGAACCAATGTTCGCGGCAGTGGCGTTGGGGTCAAGATTGAACTCGTGGCTGCCGTTCGGGTCCGCGCCGAGCAGGCCTGTCGGGGCGGCGGGCCCGACGAGCTCGCCAAAACCGGTGGCGGGGTCAAGCGAAGCTGAGGGGAAGGGGTCGACTTGGTAGTAGCCGAAGGCTGAAAGCTGCGGCGGCCCCGTCTGCGGCAGTCCCTCCATTTGTGCTTGCCCGCTGCCACCCGGCGAGCAGAAGCTCAGGCCATTGCAGTTCAATTCGACGAGATCACCCGCGGGGACGCTGGTCAACAGCAGGTCAAGGCGGGCCTGCAAGGTCGCGTCAACCTCAGCCTGGGTCACCCCAGCGGCATCGATATTGAGCGTCTGGTCAATCGACAAGAACAACTGCGACGCCCACGGGGAAACCGGAGAGAGGACGGCGGCAGCGCCGGTCACGCCCGTCGCGCCGGTCGCACCGGTCGCGCCCGTGGCACCCGTCACGCCGGTCGCGCTCGTCGCACCGGTCACGCCCGTCGCGCCGGTCGCGCCGCCGGATCCGCTGGAGCCACCCGTTCCACCCCCGGGTGGAAGGGCGGCCGGCGGAGGCGGGCAGACAGCGGCGATCTTGGCCTTGGCCGGGGTCTTTGGCTTCGCCGCCTGCGGTGTCTTGAGCGCGGGTGCGAGGGCCTTCAGGATCTTGGTGCCGGGCACGGCCACGTCAAACTCGTTGGGGATGCCAATGTGCGCTGTGTCGGCGCCCGCGCCTTTGCCTCCGCCTTTGCCCTTCGAGACGACCAGACCCAGGTTGAGGCCGTTGCCGATCGGGACCCCATGCTTGGCGTAGGCCCAACGCGTCTTATCCAGGTTCCTAGCCGCAAGCTTATGCGCTGTGTGACCGTAGCCTTGGGCGGCAACGACCACGATTGCGCCCACGTTCGCGCCGGCTCTGATCCCGGTGATGACGCGCGAGGAGCTGCCGCCGAAGACGACAGGGCCGGCGTACACGCCGTGACTGTTGATCAGCTGCAACGTCACCTTCGAGTCCGGGGCGCGCAGACGGAACGAGCCGCTGCGACTGAAGACGGCCTTGCCGTTGTAGCCGACGACGGCGAGCGTATAGCCGGGCGTGTTGAAACGGCCACTGACATACCTGGCCGGGGCTGGCGAGCGTTTTGCCGCGAGCGCCGGCACCACCAGCACCGAGGCGAGGCACACACAAGCCACGACCCCTAACACAGCACCGTGCAGCCCTGCCACACCTTTTACGCGCATATCAGATCGCCCCATAACGCCCACGCAGCAGAGCGACTGTGCGCTTCGTCACTACGCTCAGCCTCTGGCAGCGAGGCGGAAGGCGAAAGAGTCGAATCGCGGGCACGTTGAGTCCTTTCGAAGCGAAAGATCGGCAGCCTGTACGACGTCCATCGTCCACACGGCAGCTCGCACCCACCGGGCAAACTACTGTGAGCCGTACGTATAACGCCGCGGGGCTCCACCCTCCTGGTCGACCCATCGCGCGAATCGAGCCCAACGGTCGGCGCGATGGCCGCCGGCATGCGCTTCGGCACGCGCAGGCCGCGGTCGATGACCGCCCCCTGGCAGACACGATGCTCGGTCGGGCCCCCATCCACCCGTCCGCCGAGCCGAAACGACATGCGAGCAGCCGCTCAACCTGGCGCGTAGAGGAGCGCACTTGCGTGGATGCGGCCGCGTCGGCCTACGCCCCACACGCTCTCGTCCCGGACGAAGTCCGAGGGTGACGGCTGAGGATCGGCACGCGCTCGCTCGCCGGCGGGTGAGCGGGAGCAGCTCCGTGCGCTGCGCATCAGACCCGGTGATCGTCTAACTCAGGCGTGTCGGACTCGGTTCCGCACGCGCCCGGCTGGGTTCGAAACGAGGAGCCTCGCTCGACTCCCTCCGTCGAACCCGGTCCGTCTCAGCGGCGGGCGGTTGTGTAGTGGTTGGGCGTGCACGGCGGCGCTGTAGACCACGGTTGGTCTCTGCGCGGAATGTAGTCAGGGTGGTGGAGGGTCCTGGGATCGAGGTGAGCGGTGATGCTGCGACCTGCTGGGCATCATGTTGCGGTCTGGCGGCAGCTGCGTTGGCCGGGCGACCACGCGGGCCGCCCGGCTGCAGCTGTGCTACCTGACGATTGTGATCGCGCGGAACATCCCGAGCTGGAAGTGGTCGCGCCCGTCCTCGGCGTTCATCGCGCAGTAGATCACGTAATCCCCTGGTGGCTCGTTGATGACTTCTTGCTGGAGCTCGGCGTGTGAGAGCGGCCCTGCGAACTGGCCAGCCACGCCAGTGCCGTACTTCTTTGCCGCCTCGTTGCCCTTGCCCTCTAGCAGCAATGCCTCCGCTTTCGTCGCATCGGCGGCGCTCTTGATCTGGGCGAACAGGAACATGTGGATCAGGTAGCCGTCGTTCTTGAAGCGGACCAGCTCGCCGTCGTGCAGGGTGCTCGCGCCGCGGAAGCCGAAGTCGATCGCGTCGATCTCCGCGCCCGGCACGGGCAGCAGCGCTGGGGTGGCGGACTGGGTGACTGTGAACACGGCGTGACCGTTCCCGTTTTCGAGCGCGATGTAGGTTCCTGGCTGCAACCACGTCTCGGTGCTTGAAGGATGCCCCTCCGCAGCAAAGCCGAAGAAGACGATCGAGCCGTACGGGTCGAGTGCGTCAAACGGAGAGCCCTTGCCGACGGTGCGCTGGGCGGCCGCGGCGAACTCGGCAGCTGTGACTCCCGGCTTCAGCAGAAACAGTCCGGGCGAGTCGTTGTTCTCGCCCGTGACCGTTGTGACGATGTTCACGGCGCCCGACACCTCCGAGCCGCCCACGGTGATGGTGTTCTTGGTCAACGCGAGCGTCAGGGTGGGCAGCGAGCTCGCGGCGACGGACGACGCCGTCATCAGCACGAGCCCGGATGCGACCGCCGCGACGCTCAGCGCGGCGGCCACGAGTACGGATCGCTTCATTGGTATCTCCTTGATTGAGGGCGAGAGTGGCGGCACCAGCAACGCAGGGCGAGCGCACGCAGACACCCTCATTTCGGCCTGCCCTTGCTGAGCAGCTCCCAGCGCTTCTGTCGTCGCGACGGGGACTGCGGCTGTCCTCTGGTCGCTCGTGGACAGGCCGCTGGGCGAATCGGACCCCAAGACTAGGAGCCGCCCATCAGCAGGTCAATAAGCAGTTAATACGCAATTGCCTGCACGGTGCTTACGATCCACGCGGTATGACACGCCTGAGCGCCGCAAGCCTGCGGCGGGTACTTGAGGCCGCTGGACGAGTTGCGTCGTGTGAGGATCTGCCGACGCTGCGAGCCGAGGTGCTCGACACAATCCGCGGCTTGGTCCCTTGCGATATTGCGTCCTACAACGAGATCGCTCGGGGAGCACCCCCGATCGTTGTCTCGGACCCTGGCAACATCCTCGACGAGCACGCTGCGGCGGTTTTCGAGAGCCTTGCCTGGCAGAACCCGCTGATCGCCTACTACGCCGAAACCGGCGCAGAACACGGGGTTCGCTTCTCGGACTTCCTGAGCCGTCGAGAGCTTCACCGGCTAGACATCTACCAGCTCGTCTACAAACCGCTCGGTATCGAACACCAGCTGGCCACGGCGATCAGCGCGCCCGGCACCGGCGTGATCGGCGTTGCGCTCAACCGCTGTCGCGCCGACTTCACTGAGGACGACGTCGCGATGCTCGATCTGCTGCGACCGTTTCTCCAGGCTTCATACACGCGACTCACAGAACTCGATCAGGCCTACTGGATGCTCACCGCGCTCGACGAGGACGACAGCACGCGCGCGGTACTTCTCATCGACGGCGGCGGCACCATCCTGAAAGCGACCCCAGCCGCGGAGCAGCTGCTCCAAGCGCAGGCTCCTACCCAGTTGCCGGCGGCGCTACAGACGTGGCTCGCAGCCGCAAATACGAACCAGGCCGGACGTTGCGATGTCTCACTGGTCTTCGCACACGGCCGACGGCTGCTGCGCGCCCGCCAATCGCATGCCGCCACCGACGACCGGCTTCACACGATCGTCATCAGCGTCGTGCGCGGCGCGGAGCTGCGCTTGGGCGCCCAAGCACTTGGGCTCTCGCGTCGCGAATGCCAGGTCCTCGAGCTCGCTGGCTCCGGCGCGCCGGCCACACAGATCGCCGCGCGACTCGGCATCAGCACGCGAACAGCCCAGAAGCACCTCGAACACATCTACCGAAAGCTCGAGGTAACCAACCGAGCACACGCCATCCAGCGGGTCCTCGTGGTAGCGGCCGATGGAGCCACGCGCTCCCCCGTTGCAAGAGCCGATACCACCGGCGCCCGCTCGTCAACCTACCTTGACGAACAACAGCTACGAGAGGCCGACCCGGCACGACCCAAGAAACCACAGCCCGTCTCTGGGTCCACCGCTCGCGCGCGCCCCGACCGCTTCCCCCTGAGAAAGCGCTCGTCCCCGTAGTCCCCGAGCAGGCTACCGCCACGGACGAGCTCCGGGTCAGACGATCGACGGCTCGAGGACTTCCGCATCGGCCGGTGCGAGCGAGCGTGGAGCGTCCGTAAAGCCGTGCGCATGGTCCTCGTCCAGAGCAGATGTCTCGCCGGCGCCAGGGTGGCGACTGCTTTCTGCGCAAGGCGGGGTGGTCCAGCGTGTAGCGCTGGCCGTGGAGCGCTCAGTCGACCAGCAGCACGAGCTTTCCGCGCACGTGACCGCCCTCGCTCACCCGGTGTGCCTCGGCAACCTTGGCGAGCGGGAAGGTCTGCACGACCGGGAGCGAGAAGCGCCCCGACTCGATCAGCTCCCCGATTTCGCCGAGCGCGTGGACCGCGCGGCCGGCGTCGCCGCTGCTGAACCTCACCCCATACTCCTGGGCGCCGGCGAAGTCCGCGATCGTGATGACGTGCTCAGCGCCGCCGGCGAGTCTGATGAGCTCCGGAAGCACGCCGCTTCCTGCGACATCGAGCGCAACGTCGACGCCGCCGGGCGCAAGCGCGCGAACCCGCTCGACGAGGCCCTCACCATAAGCGACGGGCTCAGCCCCCAGCGAGCGCAGGTAGTCGTGGTTGGCCGGACTGGCGGTGCCGATCACGCGCGCACCCCGTACCACGGCGAGCTGAACCGCGGCGCTGCCGACGCTTCCAGAGGCGCCGTTGATCAGCAGCGTGCTGCCGCTCGCGACGCCGAGCTGGTCAAGCGCGCGCGTGGCCGTCTCGCTGGCCGCCGGCAGCGCGGCAGCGCCGGGAAAGTCAAGCGACGGCGGGATCGGCGC
>PMKB01000338.1 GCA_003157595.1 Solirubrobacterales bacterium | reverse complement strand
GGGAACGACGGCGGAGCCGATCCAACCGGACGCGCCAGTGACAAAAACACGCATGAGAAACCTCCAGGTAAGTCGATCGTCGTCGGCGAACCGTGTGCTCGAGACCACGTCGATGTCAGTTGCTGTCATCACAGTAGCACGGATGTCAGTCTCTGCCATCAACTACGATCCGCGTATGACGCGCTGGGAACCAAACGGACGCGGCCGGCTGGAGCTGGCGGCGCTCGCGCTCTACGGCGAGCGAGGGTTCGAGAACACGACGGTGGCTGAGATCGCCGCGCGGGCCGGCTTGACCGAACGAACGTTCTTCCGTCATTTCGCCGACAAGCGCGAGGTCTTGTTCTCCGGTGCCGACGCACTGCAGGAGCTCCTCGTCGGCAACGTCGCCGCCGCGCCTGATTCCATCGGTCCGATCGACGCCGTCGGCGCGGCGCTCGAGGCGGCCGGCGCGCTGCTTCAGGAGCGCCGTGAATACGCCCGGCGGCGGGCGGCCATCATCGCTGCCAACACAGAGCTCCGCGAACGCGAGCTGATCAAGCTGGCATCGCTCGCCTCCGCGATCGCCGACGCGCTGCGCCGGCGCGGCGTCGCCGACCCCGCGGCAAGTCTGAGCGCCGAGGCCGGGATCGCCGTCTTCAGAATCGCCTTCGAACGGTGGGTCGACGAGACCAACCAGCAAGACCTGCCGGAGCTCATCCGGGACTCGCTGGACGAGCTGAAAGCCGTAACCGCCGGAAAGTGACCCGCCGCACCCGCGAAGACCGCAGCCCCTTGCAATACGCGTAACGAAGTAGCGCCACCATCGAAGGCGGCTCGTGCGCCGCCCGACCGTACCCGCCAGCCCTATACGGCCGGGGGCAAGAGTGCCGCGGCTAGGCGAAAGGCTGAAAGGAGCAGCGACGAGGATGGAGCAGTTCGAGCAGGTCGCCGCTTGTGCAGTGTGGACGGCGGCTCCGTCCTGCGCTCTACCGGTACGTTGACCCGCCCGGAGGGCTCCTTGTGGCCGGCTCAGCCCAGCACTCAACCTACCTCTATCAGGGTCAGCCAAATGGCGGCGCCCGGGTTATCTTGGCCAGCCGACATGGCGCAGTCGCGTCAGCGCCCGGACGCATAAGGAGACCCCATATGAGCAATTACGAGCCGAGGTTGGCTGCGATCCTGGATCGCGAAGCGCCCTTGCCAACGGGCGTCCAGAGTCGGGAGATCGATTACACGATCGACGGCACTGCGTTTCGCGGCTACCTCGCCAGACCGGCGGATGACACGCCCCGGCCGGCGGTGTTGGTCGTGCACGATTGGTACGGCGTCAACGATCATGTTCGGATGCGGGTCGAGATGCTCGCGCGTTTGGGTTATGTGGCGTTTGCCGCTGACATCTTCGGCGCCGAAGTGCGCCCCTCCGCTGCTGAAGCACCCGGTGTCGTCGCGCATTACTACGGGAACCAAGAGCTGTGGCGCGCCCGCGTCGTCGGCGCGTTCGCACGTCTTCTCGAGGAGCCGGATCTCGATCAGACGCGCTGTGCGGCCATCGGCTACTGCTTCGGCGGCGCTACGGTGCTCCAGCTCGCCCGCACCGGCGCCGACCTCCAAGCTGCCGTGTCCTTCCACGGCAACCTGCACGCAGGACAAGCGGGCGAGGCCGAAAAGATCCAAGCGAAGCTGCTTGTCCTGCACGGAGCAATCGACCCGCACGTCCCCGACCAAGAGGTGCTGGCATTCGCCAACGAGCTGCGCTCCGCGCCGAGCGTTGACTGGCAGCTGGTCGTCTACTCCGGCGCGATGCATGCCTTCGCCGTGCCGAGCGCCAACTCACCTGATCACGGCGCCCAGTACAACAGCCTCGCCGAGCAGCGCAGTTGGCAGGCGATGAAGTCCTTCCTCGTGGAGACGCTTCAGGTCAACCCCAGTCGAGCCTGCCCCTGACAGGGCCAGGCTCGCTGTCCGGGTCGCTCTATGCTCCCCTGATGGCCTCCCGTAGCGAGCTCGGAGCGTTTCTGTACGCGCGGCGAGCACAGCTCCTCCCCGACGATGTCGGGCTCGGCAGCTATGGCGAACGAAGGCGCGTCGCGGGGTTGCGGCGAGAGGAGCTGGCGATGCTCGCCGGCGTGAGCGTCTCCTACTACACGCGCTTGGAGCAGGGCACCTCCCCGCACGCCTCCCCCGAGGTGCTCGACGCCCTGGCGCGAGCGCTTCAGCTCGACCCGGATGAGCGCAGCCACCTCCACAGTCTCGGAACCACCGCGACCCAACGCAGAGCCAAGCGCCGGCCCGCCCCGGAACAACTCACAGGACCCGAACGCGATCTGCTGGTGACGATGGCTGGGTTACCTGTGGTCGTGGCCGGTCGTAGCTTTGACGTGCTGGCCTGGAGCGCGCTCGGACACACCCTGCTGGCCGGTCACATCGACCCGTCCAGTCCGGACCGGCCGGCCGATCGCCCCAACCTCGCCAAGCTGATCTTTCTCGATGCCCACAGCCGTGAGCTCTACGTCGACTGGCGGACCAAGGCGCTCGCCGTCGTCACGAACCTCCGGGCAGCCGTCGGTCAGCGCCCCGACGACACGCTGCTGGCCTCACTGATCGGTGAGCTCACGATGAAGAGTCCTGACTTCGCCACGATGTGGTCACACCACCGGGTCAAACCGTGCACCGTTGCCACCTACGACCTGCGCCACCCCGTTGTCGGGGCTCTCACGGTAACCCAGCAAACCCTGAACGTCGCGCAGTCAGAAGGGCACCTATTCATCGCCATGACCGTGACGCCCGGCTCCGCCTCAGCCGCCAGCCTGACCCTCCTCGCGCAGGCGAGCCTCGGCAACAACGGACGTCCGCAACCTATCCACTCCCTGTCATAGGTAGGCAACCTCCGGGTCTGGTAGCTCCCGGGCCGCCGGTGCATCCTTGACGAAGCAGTCATCCCAACGTCAGGAGAAACCATGCCCGCCTATGCAGTCATTGACATCGACATCCGAGACTCGGACCGCTTCGGTAAGTACGTCGAGGCGATCACGCCGCTGCTCGAAGCCGCCGACGCGCGCGCCGTGAGCTTCGATCCGGAGCCGTCCGTCGTCGAAGGTGACTGGACGCCTTCGACGGTCGTGATCCTTGAGTTCCCAACCAAGGCCGCAGCCGACACGTTCTTCAAGTCCGACAACTACGCGCCCCTCAGGACGCTCCGACACTCGATCGCGACCACCAATATGGTGATTGCGGAAACCGCAGGGGCCGAGTAACCATCACGCCGGAGCTTGTGACTCCCACTCCGGCGCGGGTCAGCCCAAACCTGAACAAGCTCCCGTCCTCGCCGACGCAAGCCAGCCGTGGTGGGCATCGCCTGCTTCGGCGCTGCCGGCGAGGACGGAAGTGACCGCGTCGGCTCGATCACAGCGGCGACCATGCCTCATCCGACGTGACGGGCACCGCGTTGCGTGGCAGCGTCGCGCTCCATCATGCCAGCACCCGCAGGCAGGCGGCAACAACAACTCCTGAGCCCGGTCGCACCGCAAAGAGTTTTGGGGCATCCCAGAAGCCCCTTAAATTAAACGCGCCAGACGCCACCTCTTTGTGCGACAACCACACGCGGAAGCGACAACACGGCGTGCTCTGGCTAGGTTCGCGCGGAACACGGGGCCGGCCGCGGGGAATCGGCCCTTGTAGCGCCTACCCAGTCAAGACGTTGACCAGGTCGTGCGCGTCAAAGCCTGCCGCTCATGCCGCCACAGCGTGAGGGCGTGAGCCAATCCGAGGGCGGGTTAGCGTGTGCTACGGTGCCGGCTCGTCAACAAGGAAGCGGACGCCGTGGAGGGGGATCAGATGGTTGCTGCGAGAATCGCCTGCCGCTGTTTCGCGCGCCGCCCTGTTGGCCGGCGTTTGGGTCTTTTGGCTTGTGCGCTGGTGCTGGCCCTTGGCGCGTTCGGTGTCGCTGCGCTGGCTGCCGGCGCGCCGGGTGAGATTGCCTACGACGGCTGTATCAGTGATGACGGCTCGGGCGGTCTTTGCCTGGACGCGCCGGGTAGTCCCCTGACGGGCGCGGAAGCGGTCGCGGTGAGCCCCGACGGGCGCTCGGTGTACGTCGCGAGCTCTACGGCGAATTCGATCTCGCACCTCTTCGCGAGCGCCACGGGGCAGTTGAGCTACGACGCGTGCTTCAACGACGATGGCTCGCAAGGCTGCCAAGCGATCCCGGGCGGACCACTCGACGGGGCCAATTCGGTGGCGGTCAGCCCGGACGGAAAGTCGGTGTACGTGATCGGCGGCGGCCTTAATGCTAATGCCGTCTCGCACTTCTTCGCAGCCGCGAACGGAGAGCTGAGCTATGACGGCTGTCTCAGCGAGGATGGGTCCGGTGGGCACTGCGTGAACGTCGGATCAGCGCTGGACGGGCCGGAGGCTGTCGCGGTGAGCCCTAGCGGCAACTCGGTCTACCTCACCGCAAACAACGGCGTTGTGCATCTGTTCGCGGCGCCGCAGGGCCAGCTGACTTTTGACGGCTGCATCAGTGACGACGGCACCGGCGGTCGGTGCGTGGACGCGCCGGGCACGCCGTTGACGGCCGCGCACGGCGTCGCGGTTAGCCCTGACGGGAAGTCGGTCTACGTGGCCAGCTACCAGGCAGATACGGTGACGCACTTCTTCGCCGCGCCCCAGGGCCAGCTGACCTACGACGGCTGCGTGAGTAGCAGCGGCTCCGGCGGCATGTGCGCCAACGCGCAGAGCAGCGCGCTGACGGGCGCGCGCGCCGTCGCCGTCAGCCCGGACGGCCGGTCGGTCTACGTGGTCGGGACCTTCGCCAGCGCGGTCGCGCGTCTCTCCGCGGCACCGCAGGGGCAGCTGACCTACAAGGACTGCGTGAGCAAAGACGGCTCCGGCGGCACCTGCACCGATCTTCCGGGCTCGGTGCTCGATAACGCGTGGGACCTCGCTGTGAGCCCGGAGGGCAACCGGGTCTACGTCTCGAGCTTGAAAGGCATGATCACGACCCTCGACGTTGGCTCCGCCGGCCAGCTGAGCTACGACTCGTGCTTCAGCCAGGACGGCTCCGGTGGCCTCTGCACGGCACAACCGGGACCCGCTCTTCAGGAGCCCGACGGCCTCGCCGTCAACCACGCCGGCACCGCGCTCTATGTTGCCGTGCCCGCCGCGGGCGCCGTTGACCATTTCTTCAGGACCGCCTCCACGGTTTCGACGGGGAGCGGCGGCTCCGGCGGAGGCGGCTCGACGGGCGGCGGCAGCACGGGCAGCGTAGGCGGGGGCGGGTCGGCCACGTCGGCGATCTCCGCGCTCATCCTCACGCCGACGGTGGTCGTGGCCGCTGGCGGCGGGCCGACAGTGATCACCCCGGCGACCAAGAACCGCAAGGGCATGCTGATCACCTACCAACTGAGCGCCGCGGCGACCGTCACGTTCACCGTCGAGCGCGCAGTACCCGGGCGCCTGAAAACAGCCGCCAGCCACAGCCGCTGCGTCCCGCAAACCCACAGCAACCAACACGCCCGCCACTGCACACGACTCCTCACCCTCGGCACCTTCACCCAAGCGGGCGCGGCGGGCGCCAACACGATCCGCTTCAGCGGCCGCCTCGCCGGCAAGAAACTGACGCGCGGCACCTACACCCTGCTGGCCGCACCCGCGGGCGGGCAGTCCGCGAAGGCCACGTTCAAGATCAAGCACTAACGAGCGGTCGCCTACACGCGCGGCACGATCTCGGCCGCGATCAACGCGACCCGCTCGCCGTCGTGCTGGTCGACAATGCGCAGGCACCTCGATGGGACGAGCAGCCTGGCGCCCATGCACCGTAGGCGAGACGGGAGCGGAACCGCCAGCGCGTGTCGCTCGGCGCGCGACAGGGAGCACTCGTAGGCGGTGGTGGTCATCCTGTGGTGTCGTTCGCTCGGCGCGCCTATCCGCCGCCGCTGCCGGCGACAACCCTCCCGAACCCGGACCGGGCCCCCGCGGGACCGGGCAGAGCCCGATCCCGGCCGCTGCGCCCACGAAGGGGTCTATGCGCCTTTGATGCGGAACTTCACGCTGAGCGGCTTGCCGCCCGACGGGGTCGCGCTCAGGGCGTAGCCCGTGCCGACTGGGAGCCGGGCGCCGTTGATTCGCCCGCTGAAGCGGAAGCTGTTGGCACCCGCGGTGCCGGCTTGCGTGAAGCTCCCGACGGTCAGCACCCGCACGCATTCCTGGGCGTGGGCGGTGCGGTGCGTGGGCGCGACACAGCGGATCTTGCCGTTGACGCTCTGGCGGCGCCCCGGCACCGCGTGCGTCACGACGAAGGTCACACTGGCCGCGGCACTCAGCTGGTAGCTGACCACGGCCCCGACGCGCGAGCCCGGCTTGACGACGACCGTGGGGCCGCCCGCGCCGGCGGTGAACGCACCCGGCTGGATCGTCAGCGCGCTCAGCACCGGCGCGGCGGTGCCGCTCGTGCCGCCGCCGCTCGTACCGCCGCCGCTCGTGCCGCCGCCGGAGCCGCTGCGGAAGAAGTGCACGACCACGCCCCCCGTGAAGGAGTCCGCGTAGACGCCGTTGCCGTTCGGGCTCACGGCGACCCTGCTGACGCCGTTGGGCGATGTTCCAGGGGCGTCGGTGCAGTGCCCACCCGAACCGCCCGCACTGATACATCCGGAATAGGTGAGCTGGCCTCCGGGAGCGGCCGCCAAAGTCAACACCATGCCGGCGTCGGGGGAAGCCACATATACCGAGTTTCCGTCGGGGCTGACCGCGACCGAGCTGGCGTTTGTGAAGGAAGAACCAGGTGCGTCGGCGCACGCACCGCCGGAGCCGTCGTTGCTGACGCAGCCGTCGTAGGTCAGCTGGCCGCCGGCGGCGGCGAAGAAATGGCTGACCGCACCCGGCTGGGCCGCGGCGACGTAGACCGACTTGCCGTCGGGGCTAACCGCGACCGATGTCGGGCTGCCGAGTGCGGCGGGGCTGGCAACACCACATGCGCCTCCGGAGCCGTCGCCGCTGATGCAGCCGTCATAGCTCAGCTGGCCGCCAGGCGCCGCGAAAAAGTGGGTGATCGTCCCCGAGGTCGCGCTCGCGACATACACCGAGCGACCATCAGGGCTGACCGCGACCGACTCGGTCCCCGACAGCGGTGCTCCCGGAGCATCCGCGCACAGCCCTCCGGAGCCGTCGTCGCTGACGCAACCGTCATAGGTCAGCTGGCCGCCCGGTGCCGCGAAGAAATGCGTGATGTAACCGGGGGCGGTCACGTAGACCGACCTCCCGTCCGGACTCACCGCCACGGCGTTAGCCGACTTCAGCGGCGTTCCCGAGGTAGCGGCGCACAGTCCCTCTGAGCCGTCGTTGCTGACGCAGCCGTCATAGGTCAGCTGGCCGCCGGGCGCCGCGAAGAAGTGGGTGATCGTGCTCGCCGCCGCGCTGGCGACATAGACCGAGCTGCCGTCAGGGCTGACCGCCACACCCTGTGCCCCCTCCAGCGGAAATCCCGGTGCATCCGCGCAGGCGCCGCCGGAGCCGTCGTTGCTGACGCAGCCGTCATAGCTGATCTGGCCGCCCGCCGCCAGAAAGAAATGGGTGATCGTGCCCGATCCCTCACTCACCACATAGAGCGATTTCGAGTCCGGGCTGACCGCAATCGCTTCGGCTCTCGCAAGCGGCGTGCTCGACACAGCGGCGCAGGCGCCGCCGGAGCCGTCGTTGCTGATACACCCGTCATAGCTGATATCGCCCGTCGCGCCCACGGCCTGCCCGACAACGCCAAAGCCCGCCAGGACCAACAGCACGACACCGACCGCGCGAAGACGACGGCGCCCGGCACGGGATTTCGTACGGCCCGTTCCGCTCGTCGGCACGTCTCGTAGCCCCCCGTAGCCCATCGCCCAACAACCCCCTGCGAGTGCAAATCAACCAGCCGCTGGCGCGAGCCTACCGTTTCTTGGATCGGCCGGTATTCCATCCTCGTCGGCGCGGCCAGCGTCATCGGGGCGTCCGAACTCTCGACCTCGCGCGGAGAGCGGCTGGCGGACTCGCTGCCCGCATTTCCCGACGCGCGGGTGTGGTGTTGCTTCCATCTTGCTCAAATTGCCGCCTGCGAGGTTCGGCGGCATGCGGCCATTTAGCGGCGTCCTGGGGAACACGATCTGGGAACCCCGACGTCAGATGCGCGCGTTTCCTCGTGCGTCGAAGACCGAAAGGGGCTGTGAACAGTGGATATTTCGGTCATGCGCGGCCTGGGACTCGAACCCAGCCCGCCGGATTAAAAGTCCGGTGCTCTACCCGATGAGCTAGCCGCGCCGGAGCAGTCTAAGAGCGCCGCGTTCGCGACGGCATCAAGCGGTTGTCCCAGCGCGGCGAAGACGAGCCGGATAGCCATCCCGTGGGTGATCACGAGCACCGGCCGCGGCTGGCGCCCGATCTCGCGCAGCGCCGCCATCATCCGCACGGTCTGGGCGCGGAAGGACTCCCCCCCAGGCAGCGTGAAGTCGGGATCGGCCGCTGCGAACGCGGCATAGCCCGTGGGATCCTCGGCCTCGATCTCCGCGCGCGTTCGATCGGTCCAGTCGCCGCAGTCGGTCTCGACCAGGCGAGCGTCCTCGAGCGGGCGCAGTGCAAGTGCGACGCCGACGATCTCCGCGGTCTCGCGTGCCCGCACCAGCGGGCTGCACCACAGCTCGACGAAGCCAAGGGGGGCCGCTCGGATCGCCAGCTGGTGCGCCTGTGCGCGCCCGGTGGCGTTCAGCGGCACCGGCAGCAGGCCCTGGAAACGCCCCTGCGCGTTGTAGTCGGTCTCGCCGTGGCGGGCGAGGAACACTCCTCCCGGCCGCGTAGACTCCGGCGAGCGCGGCCCCATGGTGTAGCGGTCAGCACGCGGGCCTTTCACGCCCGTAGCGGGGGTTCGATTCCCCCTGGGGCTATTGCTGCCACGGGCTGCGACATCCCGTCGGTACTCGTCCTGGGCCCGTGAGGGCCCCATTAAGTCAGCCTTGAAAGGCCGCCATCGACGAGCAGGCCGACGCCGGTGATGTAGCTCGCCCGCGCCGAGCACAGGAACGCCACCGCCGCGGCCATCTCCTGCGGCGTTCCGAGTCGCCCGGCCGGGACCTCGCTGCGCCCGATCGCTTCGGCCTGCTCGCGCCCGCCGCTCAGCGAGTACAGCCGGTCGGTGCCGATCCGCCCCGGCAGCACGGTGTTCAGCGTCACGCCCGAGGAGGCGACCTCGCGCGCGATCGTCTTGAACGCGGCGAAGGTGGCGGAGCGGTGGCTGTTCGAGAGCATCAGGTTGGGCAGCGGCTCGCGCACCGTCCAGGAGCCGATGTTGACGATCCGGCCGAAGCCGCGCTCGCGCATGCCGGGCAGCACCGCGCGGACCAGCGCGAGCGGCGCGAGCACGAGCGTGCGGTAGGCAGCCTCCCACTCCTCGCGCGACTGCGCGAGCGGGTCGGCGCTGGCCGGCGGCCCGCCGGTGTTGGTGACCAGGACGTCGATCTGGCCGAGCGCCTGCGTGACCGCCTCGATCAGCTCCGGCACCCGGTCGAGGTCGGCGTTGTCGTGCTCGAACGCCGTTGCGCCGATCTGGCCGGCCAGCTCGTCGAGACCCTCACGCGAACGTGACGCGATCGCCACCCGCGCACCCTCGGCGGCAAGCTCGGTGGCGACGGCCCGACCGATGCCCTTGGAGGCGCCGAGCACCAGGGCGACCCGGCCCTCGATCCCCAGATCCATCAGACGCCCCACGCGGCGCCGGGCCGCGGCTCGGTCCAGCCGCACCACAGCGCGAACAACGCGATCGCGATCGCATCGCCCAGCCAGTGCAAGCCGACGGCGACGGCGACGATGCTCGGCAGTCCGGCGAGGACCGCGCCGAGCAGCGTGCGCCGTGGCTCGAGCGCCAGCACCCGCGCAGTCGCCAGCGAGCACGCGATCCAGGCCAGCGGGCCGACGATCCAGCCCCACTGCGTGAAGAACCGCGTGCCGAGTGCGATTGCGAGCACCGTCGAGAGCATGCCCACCAGCAGGGTCTGCAGGATCGCGCTGCGCAGCAGGATCGAGCGGTTCATCCGCCCATTGTCGCTCGTTTGCGCAGACGGCGTGATGGCGCCGCCGTTCGCGCGTTTGTCGAGTCGGCGTGATGGGTGTGCCGTTCGCGCGTAGTTCAGGCAGGACACCTTCTCAAACGCAAGGAGACGGACATGATTCGCACGAAAGCCGCACTCGCTGTCGCAGCCTGCCTAGCCGGCGTGATCTCGGGATCGATCGCGGCCGCTCAGGCCGACACCTCCTCCACGGGCGCCACCGGTACCACCGGCGCGACATCCACCCCGGCATCCATCACCGTCAACGGCGCGGGCACGATCAGCGTCGACTCGAGTGCCTCCAAGGCGACCTTGCAGGCCTCCTACCTCACCGCCCTCGGCAGCGCAGTGAGTGACGCGCAGGCCAAGGCGACGGCGTTGACGGCGCAGATCGGCGACACACTCGGTGTGGTTGAGAGCATCACCGAGCAGTCAAGCGACGGCGGCGGCTTCTGCTCCGGCCCGCTGTTCGCCGCGGCCGGAACGGCGAAGGGTGCGCCGGTCCCCGCAGTCTCGCCCGGCTCCTCCCCCAACAAGAAGAAGAAGCACCACAGCTCCAAGCCGAAGGCCGCGACGATCGAGCTGCCGACGGCCGCGACGGTCGCCATGCCGACAATCGCTCGCATCGCAGACGCCACGTCGAGCACCTGCACGATCGAGGCCGACGTCACGGTCACCTATGCGATGGCGCCGGCCTGAGGCCACAGCCGTACCCGCGCGAGAACCTGCGCCGACGGCTCACCGTCGCGCCACGGGCCGACCCCCGGCGGTAGCCTTGCGTGCCGCCGGGCGGTTAGCTCAGCTGGTCAG
>PMKB01000335.1 GCA_003157595.1 Solirubrobacterales bacterium | reverse complement strand
CAAGAAGGTCATCGAATACGCCATCGAGGAAGCCCGCAACCTCAACCACAATTATGTCGGCACCGAGCATCTGCTGCTCGGGCTGGCGGATCAGCCGGTGGTCGTTGGCGTGCTCGGCGCGCTCGGCGTGGCTGACGTAACCGCGCTGGTCGACGCCAAGTATGCGGCCCGCCTTTCACCGGTTGACCCGGCGAGGGTCGAGCGCCGTGCGCAGCAGCTGGCGACCCATCAGCGCACGCCTCCGAGCCCCGGTCCGATCCCTCCCGTCTTCGAACGCTTCACCGCCGAAGCTCACGACGCAGTCGACGCCGCGCTCGAGCGCGCGCGGTCACTCGATGGTCACTATCTGGAGCCCGCCCACCTGCTGCTCGGGCTGCTGGACGCGAAGGCGGGCGTGGTCGCCGGTGTGCTCGCGCGTCGCGGGTACCACGGCGACCCGGCGGCCGGACCCGCGACCGAGCCGAGGCCAGCGGGCGCGTACCGGACCGTCCCGACATTCGGTGCGGCGGCCCGCCGTATCGTGGCTGAGAAAGTGCTCGAGATCGCACATCGGCTCGCCCATCGTGAACTCACCACCGGTCACCTGTTCCTGGCCATCCTCGAGGACCCGGACGAGAACACAGCCAGGGTCATCGACCTGCTGCCCAACCCCCCGCAGATCGCGGCGGAGGTGATCGAAGCGCTCCCCGGCGACGAGCACAGCTAAGCGCGCGCACACGGAACCAGCGGACAGCGCCCCGCGCTAGGCGCGGCGCCAGGAGTATCGCCCGCTAACGACCGGCTCATCGCACACCGCTCACGCTCCCGCGTCGGACGACGAGCAGGTCAGAAGACCGCCAGCGTGAGCGCTTGCGCGACGCAGTCAGGAGCGAGCGTGATCCGACCCGAGACGCCGATGAGCTTCGGAGTGGCGCCCGTGGAGACGGTCAGATCTCGGCGGGTCCGACGACGATCCCGAGGCGGTCAGTTCTCGGCGCCAGGCCATCGCGGTCGTTAAGGACAACGGAGGGTCTCGTTGTCCCGAAGCCAGCCGAAATCAGCCCAAATCAGCCGAAAGGTAGCTCCGGACCCCGTCCCGCTAACACGCAATTTTGCAGGCAAAACGTGCTGTTTCAGGCGCACCGACGTATCGCCTTGTAAGCGATAGGTCAGTGGTTCAAGTCCCTCTCCGGCTTGGAAAGACCTGCAAATAATCAAGTTTTGAAGTTTTGAAGTTTTGCCGTCGGCTGGGAGGTGCCGAAGTCGGTAGGCCACTACACGCGCGTCCGCGCGCACGCTGAGGCTCCCCCGGCCAGCTACCGGCGCTCGCGGGCGGACCAAAGCAGGAGCGAGCGAACAAGCTCGCGGCCTCTCGGAGCTCGTCCCTGGGCAGCGACGCCATCGCCGCGGAGCGTGGCACCTCTCCACCGCTCCGCTCGGCCTAGACGAACACGCCTTGCAACCGGCCCGAGACGATCCACCGCTGCGCGATCAAGAGGACGATGATCACCGGTGCGCAGCTCACGAGGATCAACAGCGCCTCCACCGAAGGGGGCGCCGTCGTTTGCAGCTGGAGGTCGCGGAGCAAGCCGCCGCCGTAGGAGGGCCCCGCCATCAGCTGCTGTGCGATGCCGAGCGTCACGGGGTAGCGGCCGGGCAGGTCGAACGCCGAGTACATCGCCCACGGCAGGAAGTAGTTCGTCCAGCTCGCGATGAAGTCGAGGACCACAACAAGTCCGATGACAGGCGTCGAAAGGGGCAGCGCGACGGCGCGAAACGCCTGCCACTCGGTGCAGCCGTCGATGCGCGCCGCGGCGAGGAGTCCGTGGACACGGGGGGTGTTGAAATACAGGTAGGCGATGTAAACGCCGAACGGGAACAGGCCGTAGGGCAGGATCACGGCAAGCGGGCTACTGAGCACCTTCAGCGAGTGGGCCTCGAGAACCAGTGGCAGCACGAGTGCGTTGCTGGGGATTAGCATCGCGATCATCGTCGCGATCAGCAGCGGCCGGCGGCCGATGAAATCGAACGCCGCGAGCCCGTAGCCGGCCGGTATCCCGAGGCCCACGGCGATCAGCACGCCCGAGCCCGAGTAGAGCGCCGAGTTCGCGAGCCAGGTGCCGGTCTGACCGAGCAAGCCGGAAAACAGCACCTGCCAATTCGCCAGGATCTGATTGAACGATCCAAACCCCAACGGCGAACCGAACTGCGATTGCGGCCCCGTCCTCGTCGACTCGAGCAACAGCCAGACGATCGGCACCACGAAGAAGATCGCGGCGAAGGCCAGCACACCCAACACGATCAGGCGCCAGGCCCCCCGGGCCAACAGCCGCCGCGGCGACCACGGCCGCGGGGTGATCGAGACGTCGAGCCTGACCGAGATGTTCACCGGTCGCATCTAGTCCGCCTTGAAGAGGCCTGTTCGAAACACCAGCAGCCCAGCGCAGACGACGGCGACGACGAGCAGATCGATGGCGATCGCAGCGGCGTAGTTGAAGTTGTCGTATTGGAACGCGAGGTAGGTCGCGAGCGTGTTCGGAGACCACAGCGGATCGACAAGCCTCTGGCTCACCTGGCTGATCAGCTGGGGCTCGGCGAACAGCTGCGTCCCGCCGGCAAACGCGACGATCAGCATGTACACGATCCACTTCTTGATCATTGGCAGCTTGACCCGCAGCGCCGTCTGCACCGGGCCCGCACCGTCGAGCGCCGCGGCCTCCAGCACCTCGTCGGGAACATTGGCGAGGGCGCCGTGGATCACGAGGATCCAGCTGCCGGCGCCGGTCCAGAACGCGATCAGCGCGTAAACGATCGGCAGGTTGCCGGAGATCAGCGAGTCGCCGAGCGTCTTGTAGCCCAGCATGTGGAGCACGAAGTCCCAAGGGCTGAGCCCCGGCTGCAACATGAACAGCCAGACCAGCACACTCGCCGAGCCAGCGAACGCCGCGGGCAGATAGAACAGGAAGCGGAAGGGCGCGCTGACCCGCCGAGCAAGCGTGTGCATCACCAGCGAGAGGCCGATCACGATCACGATCAGCGCCGTCAACCAGATCGCCATGAACGTCGCGACGTGCTCGAACGCCGGAACCAGGAAACCCTGGTTGTAGGTGTTGATGAAGTTCGTAAGGCCGGTGAAAGCGCCGCCAAACGACGTCAATGCAAGGTTGAGCGCATACCCCGCCGGCCAGATGCCCACGACCACGAGCAGCACGGCATACCCCCCGACAAATAGATAGCCGGCCCGTGACCGCAGGCGCGGACTCTGAGGCCTAGCCCAACCCACTCGGCGCCTGCCCCCACCCGAGCGGCCTGGCGGCGGAGTCGCTCGAAACCGGGCTGCTGCGCGACGCCCCAACCGGCCAACACCAGACATCTGATGAAAGCTACACCAGGACAGCGGGCGGCCCGACGCTACCGCTCGCCGTACCTCACAGATACCCCCGAAATGCGGGGGTGCTGTTCGTCCGCACTGTCTCAAAGGTCGGGTCATTGACTGCGGCGATGCGACGTGAGCGCCGAACGAACGGGACACCCCTGCTTCGTGGAAGTTTGCGACGGCGGTCTTGGTGTGAGCGTTACGCGGGAGTCGACACTGAGCAACGCGACATCGAGCCTGACTTCGCCCACGCTCGGCGCGCGGGGTTCGTCCTCGACCACGGTCATCGTCTTATCGCCGACGTAGCACGCTGCCTTCATGTCGCCCCCTCGGTTGAGATCAGACATCAGATCAATCGTGACCCAACCGCCTGCGGTCGTGGCGACGCTAGCTTCGAGGAGCCCGCCAGCGACGCCGGTGCCGGGACACCCGCCCGCGTGGGATGGCGCGCCCACCTCGAGTTCAAGATCAGCGTCAACGAGGTCGGGCAACCCCCGCCCGCAGAAACATCGGATCAATCGTTGGGGCTCCCCTAAGATGTAGCTGATGCCGGAGCACGAGTTGACAAACATCGGGTCATTGCTGTAGAAGGGCTGGAGGATGCCAGGTTTTAGACTTGGACGGCTTGCCACTTTCGGAGGGCGTCCGAAGCACATGGCTTTGTCGTGCTCGTCACGCGAGCGATCGCCCGCGTCCAGAAGGCGTGACTGCGCTCAGCGCGCTTAGAACGCTAGGACCAGCTGATGAGAATCGTTTCGCTCGATGTCCGAGACATACGCTTTCCCACGTCGCTGTCGCTCGACGGATCGGACGCGATGCATCGCAGTCCCGATTACTCCTGCGCCTACGTGGTGCTGCGCACTGACTCTCCCGATGGACTCGAAGGGTCGGGCCTGACATTCACGAACGGTCGCGGCACCGAGGTCGTCGTTGCGGCGGTGCGCGCGCTCGAGCACCTCGTTGTTGGTCGCACGCTTGAGGAGATCACTGGCGAGATGGCGACGTTCTGGCGCAGCCTCGCGTCCGAGGACCAGCTGCGCTGGCTCGGGCCGGAGAAAGGGGTGATTCATCTCGCCACCGGCGTGATCGTCAACGCGGTCTGGGACCTGTGGGCCAAGAGCGAGCGCAAGCCGCTGTTCAGGCTGCTGGCGGGCCTCGAGCCCGAGCAGCTCGTCGCGGCGATCGACTTTCGCTACATCGAGGACGCGCTGTCCCGCGACGAGGCGCTCGACATGCTGCTATCGATGCGCGCCGGACGCGAGGAACGACTCGCTGAGATCCTCGCAAGCGGCTACCCGGCCTACACCACTTCCGCCGGCTGGCTCGGCTACGGCGACGAAAAGATCGCTCGCCTGGTCAGCGAAGCCGCCGAGGCCGGTTTCACTCACGTCAAGATGAAGGTCGGCGCCGACACCGAGTCAGATGCGAGGCGCGCAGCCCTGATCCGTGAGGTGCTGGGGACCGAAGGCGTGTTGATGATGGACGCCAACCAGGCCTGGGGCGTCGATGAGGCGATCGCAGCGATGGCGGTTCTCGGCAAGTACGACCCGTGGTGGATCGAGGAGCCGACGAGCCCCGACGACGTGCTCGGGCACGCCCGCATTCGCCGCGAGATCGCACCGATCCGCGTTGCGACCGGGGAACACGTGCAGAACCGGGTGATCTTCAAGCAGCTGTTCCAGGCCGAGGCGATCGACGTCTGCCAGCTCGACGCCTGCCGCGTTGGCGGCGTGAACGAGGCGCTCGCAATCATCCTGCTGGCCGCGAAGTTCGGTATCCCGATCTGCCCGCACGCCGGAGGGGTTGGCCTGTGCGAGTACGTGCAGCATCTCGCGATGTTCGACTACATCGCGGTGAGCGGATCGCTCGAGGACCGCGTGGTCGAATGGGTCGACCACCTGCACGAGCACTTCCGCCATCCAGCCGTCGTCCGTGACGGACGCTACCTCGCGCCGCAGGCGGCGGGCTACAGCGTTGAGATGCTCCCGGCGTCGCTCGATCGCTACGAGTTCCCGACCGGCGCCGCCTGGAGCGAGCGGAGCCCGACCACTGCGCCGGTTGGCGCAAGCGGATAGCCATGGCGACCATGACGATCGACGGCCACGTCCACCTCTGGAACGCAGAGCACACGCCACAGCCGTGGATGACCGAGGAGCACGCGCCGATCGCCCGCCCGTTCGGACCCGACGACATCGTGCCGCTGCTCACCGCCAACGGCATCGATCGCGTGATCCTCGTCCAAGGCGCAGCACTCGACTCCGATACCGACTACCTCTTCGAGGAGGCCGCGCGCAGCGAGTGGATCGGCGCTGTGACCGCGTGGTGCTGCCTCGACGATCCCGCGCGCGCCGAGAGCCGGCTGGAGGAGCTAGCGGCAAGACCAAAGTTTCGCGGGGTCCGCCACCTCTCGCACGGTGAGCCCGAGCACTGGCTCGTCAGGCCGCAGGTACTCGAATGCGTGGCGATGCTCGAGCAGCGGGATCTCATACTCGAGATCCCGGTCGTCTGGCCGCACCACTTCGACGACGTGTTGAGCCTCGTCGAGCGCTTCCCGCGTCTGCGCATCGTCATCGACCACCTCGGCAAGCCGCCGATCGGCACGCCGGAGATGGCAGGCTGGGCATCGGCCCTTCGTGCCACGGCGGACTGCCCGAACGTCTTCGCGAAGGTGTCGGGGCTAAACACGGCACTTGGCAAGGCCGACTGGACGATCGACGACCTGCGCCCCGCGATCGATACCGCCGTCGAATGCTTTGGTCCGGCGCGCCTCATGTGCGGCAGCGACTGGCCCTACTCGCTGATGAACGGAGAGTTCAATCGGGTCTGGGGTCTGACGTCGCGCGCGCTCAGAGATGCCGCGCCCGATCATGCAGAGAAGCTCCTCGGTGGGAACGCGCGCGAGCTTTACGGCGTAGCCGCTCCGGTCTGATCCGTTCACGAGTGATCGCCGGTATGGCGGCCAGGAGGACCCCAGCGACCACAGTAGGCACCGGCCTGCGACGCTGCAGGACATCGCTGCCGCAGCAGAGCCGTCAGCCCGAGCACCGTATCGCGCGTCCTCAACGACGCGCCGGTGAAGCTTCGGGTCATTCGGGTCACGCCGGCGACCCGTGATCGGGTGCGCGCCATCGCGAACGAGCTGAGATACCACCCCCACCCCGCCGCGCGGTCGCTGCGCGGCGGGCCGACGATGAGGCTCCCGCCAATTGCTCGCGACATCAGCAGCTTGACGCCGGTGGCCCATGGCCATGCTGCATGACGCGCTGAGAGGTTCCTCGGCGGGACGCTCGCGAGCTCTCCGGCGGCGCCGATCCGGTTCGGTCCGTCTGTCCGTTCCAGGAGGCTTCAATCTTCAATCGCCCGGAAAGCAGCGGCGGCTTGCTTCGGACATCATGAGCCTCCCTGCACGAACGGAGGACCGATGGCACCAGCGCTGACGGATCAAGCAATAGCCAAGATCAAGGATCTGATCATGTCCGGCGAGTTCAGCGCGGGAGCGAGACTGCCTCGGGAGCAGGACCTCGCCGCGCGGCTGGGGCTTTCGCGCAACTCGCTGCGCGAGGCGGTTCGCGCCCTCGCCCTGATCGGCGTGCTCGACACGCGTGTCGGCGATGGCACGTACGTGACGAGCCTCGATGCCGACGTCTTGCTGATGGGGATGGGATTCGTCGGTGATCTGCTCGAAGGAACGACGCTACTCGAGGTACACCGCGTACGGAAGATCCTCGAGCCGGTCGCCACGGGCCTCGCCGCCACGCGGCTCACCGAGGAGGGTTTCCTCGCGCTCGAGGCTTGCCTGCAGGAGATGGACGAGGCCGAGACGACGCAAGCGTTCGTCGACGCCGACTCGGAGTTCCATCGCATCATCGTCGCGGCAGCCGACAACGCAACACTCGCCTCGATCATTCAGAGCCTCTCCGGCGGCATGGTGCGCGCGCGCCTGTGGCGCTCGATCACCGAGCACGGCGCGGTCGAGATCACCAAGCAGCGCCACCGCGACATCCTCGAAGCACTGCGCGCTCGCGACGCCGAACAGGCCAGCGCCGCCGATCTGCTCCATCTCGCCGACGGCGAGCGCTGGCTGGCGCAACGCATTGCTGCGGGCAAGACGCTCAACGGCGGCGAGCTCGCCGGCAGCGCGCGCAGCGTCTGAGGGCCGCGAATTCCGCGACCGACTGCCGCCGGTGAAGCGACAGCACACTCGAGCTGGACGTCAAAGAAGACGCAATCCTGCTGTCCGACCTTCCGCGCGACCCGACTGCCTGCCGCCGCACAGGCTTCGACGCAACTGATCGGGGATATGCCCAACGGACGTTAGGCTTCCGCCGGCCGTCCTCGGCCCGTCCGAGCAAGTCAGACCTCGATCGGCGCCGTCGAGAGCACGGACCCGATACGACGCGGGCGCCGGAGACACGATTCTGTCTGTTGTGGGCGCATGCCGGCGCGGCGAAGGCCGCGAGGCCTGCCGTTTGCCAGAAGGCGGTGACGGTGGGGGCGGAGGCGTGGACGAGGTGTTCGCCGGCGGGTCCACCGGAGTGGCACTCGGGTTCACGTCGTGTAATGCTTGCTACGTGGTTTACGTTAGTGTCAGGGGACGCGATCTCGTGAACGCGAGCGGCCTCGCCTTGCGTGTCGAGGCAGGACTGCTCGAAGTCGAGTCGGTGGAGCTCGCGGATCTCGAGTGCTTGCACGAGCAGATCGGCGCCCCAAAGAGCGAGAGCGGCTCGCCGCCCGCCGAGCGGATCGCCGAACTCGCCTCGCCCAGCACGGCCACACCGGGATCGCAACGATGACCGCGCCCCTCGATGAGCTGATCAACAGCCGCCCGCCGCGCCGGCCGGCGCGACTCGGGGCGGCTGTGCTGTCGAGGATCATCGACAACATCGTGAGCGGGGCACTCCAGCCGGATTCGACGCTCCCGACGGAGCGTGAGCTGTGCGAGGCATTCGGTGTCAGCCGAAGCGTGATTCGCGAGTCGGTGAAAGTGCTCGAGGAGAAGGGGCTCGTCCGTGTAAGACAGGGCCAGGGCACGACGGTGACGACTCTGGAGCAGTGGAACCTGTTGGACCCGCTCGTGCTCGACGCATCGATCCGCTACGACGAGACGCTCAGAACCCTCGACGATCTAATTGACGTGCGCGTCGGGCTCGAGTCTCAGATGACGCGCCGGGCGGCCCAGGTGATGACCGACGGCCAGCTCAGAGACCTACGTGCGGCGCTGATGGCACTCGAGCAGCTACTGGGCCAGTATGAGGCGTACGAGCTTGCGGACACCGAGTACCACGACCTTATCCTTCGGGGCTCGGGAAACCAGCTGGGCCGGTCGATCATTCGGTCGATCCATCCGCACGCCAGAGCCAGCCTGCGCTACACCGGAAGGAGAACTGCCGAGGATCACGCCTCCTCCCACCGCGGGCACGTCACGATCTATGAGCGGCTCGCGGAGCGGGACGCCGACGGAGCCGCCGCTGCGATGCGCGAGCACATCCTAGGGGCGTGGCTCGCGCGCCGGGCACGCCGTCCGACCTAGCCTTCTCCGTCAGCGCCGAAGCAGGCGCATCTCAACACGTCTGCGGTGTGCGCTTGCCACCCGCCGTGCCGCTCGGTGCCGTCCGACACGCTGGGTCCTTATCAATTGCAACGCCGCAGCCCTCGGCGCGGGTCGCAGTCGCCTGAGTGACGGTTCCCACTTGCATTCCCCCCCAGTAGTCTGAGATCATACGTCTGTTCTATTGGTCAGCCCGCCGGTTGCGGGCAGCAACCGCTAGGAGGGGCGTTGCGCATCACTGAGGTGGAGTGCTTTGACGTGTTCGCGCCTGCGGCTGAACCGCAGTTCGAGTGGCGCGACGGTCTGCGCGGTGGTCCGGTCGACGGACGGGTCGCTGTCTTGCGGCTGCGTACCGACGAGGGCGTCGACGGCGTGGCAGTGGTTCCTCGCCGTGGTAGCGCGGTCGTCGTGGCGGACACGGTCGAGCGCCTGCTGCGCGACGAGTTGATTGGCGCGGATCCGCTGCGGCGGGAGTGGCTCTGGGAGCGGATCTGGGAGCTTGACCGCACCGAGGAGTTGTCGCTCGATCTGCTTGCGGTCGTGGACAAGGCCCTGTGGGACCTCGCCGGCCGCTATTACGGCTCCCCGGTCTGGGAGCTGCTCGGGGGGTTCCGCCGCGAGATCCCGGCCTACGCCTCGACATCGACATTCGACAACCTCGAGACCTATCTCGAGGTTGCGACACAGTGCCTGCACCTCGGGTACCCGGCGATCAAGCTCCACGCTTGGGGCGACGCGCGGCGCGACGCGAAGCTGTGTCTCGCGGTGCGCGAGCACGTGGGCGATGAGGTGCCGTTGATGTACGACGGGTCGGCCGCGTTTGATCTCGCCGACGCGATCTATGTCGGCGACGCGCTGTCCGACGCCGGCTACCTCTGGTACGAGGAGCCAATCCGCGAGTTCAGCATCACCGCGTACAAGTGGCTTGCGGAGCGCGTTCGCGTGCCGTTGAACATCGCGGAAACCTCCGACGGCGCTCACATGAACGCAGCCGACTTCATCGCGTCCGGCTGTGCCACGTTCGTCCGCGTGAGCACCGAGTTGAAGGGCGGCTTCACCGGCGCGATGCGGATCGCCCATCTCGCCGACGCATTCCGGCTTCGCGCGGAGCCGCACGGGCCGACGATCTATGCGCGACATCTGTGCATGGCGATCTCGAACTGCACGTATTACGAGTCGCTCGTGACCACGTGCCCGGCGAAGCGCGAAGCCGGCATCAGCGCAACCGGAATGGTCGCCGCACCGCCGGGTCCGGGGGTGGGCCTTCAGCCGGGGTTCGAGTATCCGGCCGAGCTCGAGCAGTACGTCGTTGATCTCGACGAGGCGGCCCTACTGCATCGCGAGGCGGGTGCGAGCTGAGCGGCCCGTCGGTTGGCGTAGCGGTGGCAACCCGAACCCAATCTACCCGATAACACACTGCGTAAACATCATCAGAGAGGAAAGGTGTTTCACACCATGAGTTCATCTATCGCGATGAAGCTCCGGCGCACCCGCAGGCGCGGGCTTTGCACGGCGCTCATCGCATGCACCGCACTCGCTATCGCTGGCGGGACAGTCGCCGTCGTCGGCGTCGCCAGCGCGGGCGCGAAGGCCGCTGCACCGCCGCTCATCGTCTGGATCGACACGGCTCGCGTGCCCTACGAGAAGGCCTACATGAAGGCCAATCCTCACGCCAACATCAAGTGGGTGATCTACAACGGCAACGAGAACGGCACCGGCGTGCTGCAGGGGAAGTTTGCTCTGTGGAACCGCACGGGCTGGCCGTCGAGCGCCCCGGACGTGATGTTCGACTCGCAGAACTACGACGCGGTCCAGCTCGGTTCGGCGCCGTACAACGACCTGCTCAACCTGAAGAGCTACGTCCCGAAGAAGGTTCTCGGCGGTTTCGCGGGCACCTCGATGAGCGGTTGCACGACACCAAGCGGCCAGATCATCTGCCTGCGCAATGACAGCGCGGCGGAGGTGCTCTGGGTCAACCCGACGCTCTACAGCCAGTTCTTCGGCACCGCACCGATTCCGACAACCTGGCAACAGTTCCTTGCGGACGGTACGGCACTCAACACCGCTCACCCGGGCTACCTCATCGGGAGTGTCGGCGACGGGTTCAGCCTCGACGACTACTTCCTGTGGGCCAATGAGTGCCCGCTGAACCAGGTCACCGGGAAAAACACGATCGAGATCAACCCGAATTCCGCCAACTGCACGGGGATCGCGAAGGCGATCGATGCGTCGGGCGATGTGGGCAAGTCCCTCACCGACTCGAGCATCTTCGGCGTCCCTGGGGGTCCCACAAAGATCGTAATGGCCGTTGGAGCGCTGTGGGAGGGAACGGCCTTGTTCCAGACCGGCGCGACGGGCGGCGTG
>PMKB01000193.1:262-7809 GCA_003157595.1 Solirubrobacterales bacterium | reverse complement strand
CCGGCCGCCGAGCCGGTCGTCGGCGCGCATCGCGCGACCTTGGATCCGAGCGCGCGGGCAGGGGTGCCCGCGCACATCACCGTGCTCGGGCCGTTCATCGAACGCGGGGCACTCACCCGCGACGACCTGGCCGCGCTGGGCGAACTGTTTGCCGCGACCTCCCCGATCGAGTTCGAACTCGCGCGCGTCGCCCGTTTCGACCATGCGCTGTACCTCGAGCCCGAGCCCCCCGAGCCGTTCGTCGAGCTCACGCAGGCCGTGTGGCGCCGTTGGCCCGATCACGCGCCTTACGGCGGGGCTCACCGCGAGATCGTCCCGCATCTCACGGTCGCCGTCGGCGCCGAGGACTTCTATGAGGTGCGAGCTGCGCTGGAGCCCCACCTTCCTCTGCGGGCCGCTGCCCGCGAGGCGTGGCTGATCGCGCTACGCAGCGATAACCGCTGGGTCGTGCACCGCCGCTTTCAACTCGCTGCTGGCTGAGCTGGCCCCGAACCGCGGCGAGCGGCCGGCTCTCGCGCGCCTCACGCGTGGGCCGCGAGCGTCCCGGCGTAACCTTCCGTTGTGTCTTCGACGGTCCCCGCCGGCAGCGCGACGGTCCCCGCCGGCAGCGAGCTGGCCCTGCGGGTGCGGGGCTGGCATCACGCGAGGCAGGCCGCCGTTTGCGATCTGGTCACGCCGTGGGAGCACGGCACGGTCATGCGCGCGACGCGCCACCCGCGCTACCACGACTTCAACGTGGTGCGCGTCGAAGACGATCCGTCGCTCAGTGTCGCGGCGCTGGCGGCCTTTGCCGATGGGGCGCTTGCCGGGCTGGCTCATCGGCGTGTGGACTTTGACCTGATCACGGCGGCGGAGCCGCTGCGGGCCGATTTTGCCGCTGCGGGCTGGAGGTCCATGCGGTTGCTGTGGATGCGCTATGCGGGAGCGCTTCCCGCACCGGCGCCGACGGCCGTGGAAGCGGTCCCCTACGACGCGGTGCACGATCTGCGCATCGCCTGGCAGCGCGAGAATTCGCTCGAGCTGGATACTCGGTTCCTCGCGGACGCGCGGGCGATCGCGCTGCGCTCCGGCGTGCGGGTGCTGGCGCTGCTCGAGGGCGGCACCCCCGTTGCCTTCGCGGAGCTCACGTGCGCCGCCGAAGCCGCTGAGATCACCCACGTCTACGTTCATCCGAGCTACCGCGGTTCGGGACGCGGTGGCGAGCTCACGCGGGCGGCGATCGCGGCCGCCGGCGATGTCCGCGACCTGTGGATCTGCGCGGACGACGAGGGCCGGCCGAAGCAGCTGTATGCCCGGCTCGGATTCCGCCCGGTCTGGATTGCGATGGAGTACCAGCGAGTCCTCGGCTGACCGCGCCCCGGGGCGATGCACGAGCGCGGCGGCTGCGCCCTGCGTCCGGATGTCAGCTCTCGGCTGACCCGCCACCCGGCAACGGGGCGGCGAGCAGGGCCCGGGCGGCTGCGGCTCCCGGCGCGACGTCTTCGCCGAGGACTTCGAGCAGATCTGCCCACCCGCCATGCAGCTTGATCGCCTCGCGCAGCTGCGCGGCGCCCTGCTCCGCGCGCCCGCTGTGCACCGCGCCGAGCCCCGACCAGAACAGCAGCTCGTGGTTGTCGGGAGCAAGCTCGCTTGCGTGCCGATAATGCTCCGCCGCAGCGTCGAGCCGGCCTTCGCCCAACAGCCGGTCGCCCTCGGCCGCGACGAGGTACGCGGAGTGCTCGGCCGCCAGCCGACGCAGCTCGCGAAGCGGCTCGGGATGATCCTCGACGCGCAGGCAGACGCTGGTCTCCCAGGCTTCGCCGCTTGCCGCAACGATGAGGATCGCCGCGGACTGGCGGCCGCGGACGTCGCCTCCCGCCGCCTCCGCGGCGTCCAGCGCGGCCAGCAGCCGCCCGGTCAGCGATCCGCCGGTGGACTGGAACGCATCGAGCATCGCCGGCCACACCTGGGGGCTGCGCATGATGTTCGCCTGGCAGCTGACGCCATCGGCGACCACATGACCGGCAAACGGAATGCAGCGCTCCCCCGTGTGCGCCGCGACCTCGCCACGCGCGTCGACCAGCGCAACCTGGCGGGTCGCGGCGGCGGAGTCCTCGGCGAGCAGGGCGGCGAGCGCGTCGGCCGCGCTGCTCCCGCGTTCGAGCAGCGCAAGCGCTCGCGGGCCGTAGGCCACCTCCGCGTTCGCCTGGGTCGCCACCGCGCCGACGCCCGGGCGCGCCCAGGGCACGACCGAGCCGACCGAGAACCAATGCGACTGCACCGCCACTCCGAACTCGCCGCTCTCGCGGTCGCGCGCAACGATCGAGTAGGTCATCGCGACAATCTCGCACGTTGCGCCGCGCGCCGTCCGGCGCCACCGGCGCGTGCTGCGATGCTGTCGCCACGGTGAGCCGTCCGAGGATCCCGGATCACGAGCTGGTCCTGCGGCCGGCCGCATTGGGGCGCGCGCTGGCGGAGGCGGGGTTCGACGGCTGGCTCGCGTTTGGTGATGACCGGGCGGTGGGGGGAGCTGACCACGTTCGCTACTTGACGGACTTCGCGCCCCACTTCGAAGGTGTGTTGGTGGCCGCGCGCACAGACGAGCCACAGGCCGTCATGCTCACCGGGCCCGAGTCGGTGGCCTACGCGTCAGTGGTCACGGCGCGCGCGGCGGTCGGCGAGATCCTCGCGATCGAGGAGTTCGCCCACCCGACGAGGAGTACCCGACGATCTCGATCTCGAGCGGCCTCGAGCGATTGCTCGACCGCTTCGGAGGGGCCAGACGAATCGCGGTGCTCGGCGGCGGCGCGATTCCTCACCCCGTTTGGGCTCGCGCGATCGCGCCGCTCGCCGACAGGGGCTTCGCGGTCGGCTCAGGGGACGAGGTGGCCTATGGCCTGCGGGCGGTGAAGACCGACGCGGAGCAGGCGGTGATCGGCGAGGCCTACAGGATCGCCCGGCGCCGGGCGTGAGGGTCGCGACAGCGCCAGGGCGTTGCGCGAAACGCTCGACGCAGCCCGGACCGGCGCCGAGATGCCCTACGTGCCGGTGCACAGCATGGGGCTGATCGAGTTCGAGCCTCCGATCTTTCTCTCTTCGTCGGCCGCGCCGATCCAGGTCGGCATGGCCCTGTCGATCGACTCGCCGCTGTTTCACGCCCCGTGGGGAGGGCTGAGGCTGGAGGACGGGTTCTCGATCGCCCGGAGCGGACGAGCGGAGCCTCGCTTCGCCGACTACGAGGACATCGTGCCGGTCCTGCTGTAGCGGCGAACCCGGCCGACACGCTCGTTGATCGCCCGCGAGGCGGCCGCAGCGCCCTACAATCACGCGACCCGCGAGATGCAACGACCCGCTCAAATCGCTGCGCTCGACGACCTGCTCCAGCGCGTGCACGAGACCAACGCGTTCCAGCGGGCGCGGCTCCGCGGCGCCCGCGTCAGCACGGTCGAGGATCTGCGCGCGCTGCCGTTCACGATCAAGGACGAGCTGCTGCTCGACCAGGCCTCCTCGCCGCCCTACGGCACGAACCTGACCTTCCCGCTCGAGCACTACACGCACCTGCACCTGACGAGCGGGACGGTCGGCGAGCAGCTGCGCGTGCTCCAGACGGCTGAGGACTGGCAGGCGACGCGGCGCTGTTTCGCGCGCGTGCTGAGCGAGGCGGGCATCACGGCCGCCGACCGCGTGGCGCTGCCGTTCCCGTTCGGCGCCTACCTGCAGTTCTGGGCGGCCGCCGCGGGCGTCGAGGATGTCGGCGCGCTGGCGCTGCCGCTCGGCGGGCTGGAGGGACGCGAGCGCCTGCGGGCGATCGCCGAGTTCGAGGCGACCGCGATCGTCTGCACGCCGACCTACGCCCTCGGCCTGATCGACGTCGCGCTCGAGCACGGGCTCGAGGACGCGTTCGCGTCGGTCCGCGCGCTGATCTGCCAGGGCGAGCCGGGCGCTTCGATCCCGGCGGCCCGCGAGCGCATCGAGAGCGCTTGGGGGGCACGCGTCTTCGATCACGCCGGATCCACGGAGGTCGGCGTGTTCTCCTATCCGTGCGCCGCCGGTGGCGGCCTGCACGTCAACGGGCAGGAGTTCCTATGCGAGATCCTCGACCCGGCGGGCGGCGAGGAGGTCGGGCCGGGAACCCAGGGCGAGCTGGTGCTGAGTGCCCTCTCGCGCATCGGCTGTCCGGCGATCCGCTTCCGCAGCGGCGACGTCGTGGATGTCGGCGGGGCCTGCCCGGCCGGTCATGACGATGTCTGGCTGCCCAACGGCATCGTCGGGCGCACCGACGACATGGTCGTGATCCGGGGCATGAACGTGTTCCCGTCGGCGATCGAGCAGACGCTGCGCGAGGCCGGCCTGCTCGGCGAATACCGCATCCGCTTCTACACCGAGGCAACCGAGCGCGACGAGATCAGGGTGCTCGTCGAAGCCACCGACCCGGCAATGGTCCGCATGATCGAGGAACGCATCTTCGGCCGCCTCGCCCTGCGCGTTCGCGTCGTCCCGGTGATGCCCGGTGTGCTTACGGCGCAACGGCTGAAAGCGCGTCGCGTCGAGGACATGCGCCGCCGCTAGGTTTGGGGAGCGGCGCATGCGCCGCTCCCGCGGGCGGCGCATGCGCCGCCCGCCGGGTGGGTGCATGCACCCACCCGAAAAGCCTCCCTAAAGCCTCCCGAGCAACTCGCCGACCCCGTCCACGATCAGATCCGCGGCACGGTTCGCGGGCACCACGCCGCCGCCGCCCATGCCGCTTCGGACCAGCACCGTCTGCCCGCCGGCCAGGCGGCCCAGCGCGATGTCCATGGCGATGTCGTCGCCGATGAAGGCCACGCGGCGCGGGTCCAGCGCCAGGCGCGCCGCGACCTCGCGCACCGCCGCGCGCGAAGGCTTGCCGACGACCGTCGGGCGCCGGCCGGACGCCTTCGCGATCGCGGCGGCCGCCATCGCGCCGCGGCTGATGATCGGCCCGTGCAGGCCGGCGTAGGCGCGGACGTAGTTGGCGGTCAGGAACGCCGCGCCCGACAGCACCGCGCGGGCGGCTGCCTCGAGCACGCTCAGCGCGACGTCGTCGACGTGCAGCACCAGCACGACCTCGGCGCGCTCGGCCTCCCGCTCAGCGATCAGCGACACCCCCGCGGCCGCGAAACGCCGGCGCGCCACCGCCGTCCCGAGCACGAGCACGCGCGCCGCCGGGTGGCGACGGCGCAGGTGCCCGAGCGAGGAGCAGGCGGCGGTCAGCACCTCTTCGTCAGCGACCTGGAGGCCGCCACGGCGCAGGCGCTGCGCGATCGCGCCCGGATCGGAGTCGCTCGCGTTGGTGAAGATGACGAGCGGACGGCCCGAGGCGCGGATCGCCGCCAGCACCGCGGCGGCTCCGGGCAGCGCGACGACGCCCTCGGGCGCCCGCGCCACGAGCGTGCCGTCGAGGTCGAACATGAAGCCGGCGGCGTCAGCGAGCGCCACGCCGCCACCGCAGGAGATCCTCTGGCGTGCGCAGCTCGAGGTAGCTGATCGCCGGTCGCCGCGCCAGCTCGCGCAGCAGGCGCACGATCGGCGAGCGCCGCGATCGCTCGCCGGGGGAACCGGGCGTGGCCCAGCCGCCGGCGGCGGCGAGCATCGCATCGACCTGTTCCGCCGGCATCGTCAGGCGCAGCAGCAGCTCCTCGTCGCCGATCGTGGCGCCGAAGCGCTCTCGCGCACCCTCGAGCGACAGCGGCGCCACGTCGCGCAGCTCCTGCGCTCGTGGGTTCGAGAGGATCCGATCGAGCACGTCGGGGTCGGGCGGCGCGGCGGGCTCGCCGAACTGCCCGAGGACCATACGCAGCACCTCGTCGGGCACGTTCGCGTAGCGCTCGGGGGCGAGCAGGTTCATCACCGCCTGCGTCGCGACGAACTGCGACAGCGGCGTCACCATGATCGGGTAGCCGAGCTCGGCGCGAACGCGCTCCACCTCTTCCAGCGCGGCGCCGAACAGCTCGCCGCGGCGCATCTCCTCGAGCTGGCGGCGCATCGTGGAGGCCATCCCGCCGGGGAGCTGGTGGCGGTAGTAGGCGGCGTCGTACTCGGGCATCTCGGCGGTCGGGAGCCCCTTCGCGCGGGCCAGCGCGTCGAAGTAGGCCGACGTCACGGCGAGCGCCTGCTCGTCGATCTCGTGGCCGAAGCCCTCCTGCGCGAGGTTGCGCAGCGTCATCTCCGCCGACGGCTGCGAGGTGCCGCGGGCCAGCGGACGCACCGCCGTGTGCAACGCCAGCGCACCTGCGCGCGCGGCCTCGAGATAGACGAGCGGCGCAAGCCCGGTCGTGCAGTGCGAGTGGACCTCGACCGGCCGCCCGCCGGCGGCCGCGGTCAGCATCCCGACGACCGCACGCGCGCGCTCGGGCACCAGCAGCCCGCCGGGGTCCTTCAGATAGAAGCGGTCGGCATCCTCGCAGGCGGCCAGCGCGGCGATCCGCGCGGCGAAGTAGGCGTCGTCGTGGACCGGGCTGACCGAGTAGGTCAGCGCCAGCACGACCTCCTGCGCGCCGGCGCGCCGCGCCATGCGGGCCAGCGAGTGCAGCGACGCCACGTCGTTTGACGGGTGCATGATCTGGAATCGGCGCACGCCGTTTCGCACGACCGCGGCGAACGCCAGCTCGAGCACGTCGTCGCCCGCCGGGCGCCAGGAGATGAAGCGCGTGCCGGTCGTCAGGAAGCTCAGCGGCGTGTTCGGCATCGCCGCTGCCGCCAGCGCCAGCCGCTCCCACGGGTTCTCGCGGTGGTAGCGCACCGACACGGCCAGATGCGTGCTCGTGGTGAAGTCCAGCGCGTGGTAGCCGACGCGGTCGATCTGTGGCGCGATCTCGAGCAGCTCGCTGGTGCTCAGGCCGGTGGCGCTCCACAGGCTCTGGTTGCCGTCGCGCACGGTGGTGTCGATGAGTTCGACGACGCGACCGCTCACGCGAGCGCCTCCGCAAGCCAGGTGGTCGTGACGCCGCCGGCGCGAAAGCGGGGGTCGGCGACGATCCGCGCGAGCAGCTCGCGGTTGGTGTCGACGCCCTCGACCTCGAGCGCCGCGAGCGCCCGGCCCATCGTGGCGAGCGCGCTGTCGCGGTCGGCAGCGTGCGCGATGAGCTTGGCCATCAGCGAGTCGTAGTAGGGCGGTATCAGCGTCCCGTCGCGGCAGTGGGTGTCGACGCGCAGGCCGGGCAGGGAGGGGACCGCGAAGTGCGTCACCCGGCCCGGGCTCGGCGCAAAGTCCCGCGCGGGGTCCTCGGCCACCAGCCGGCATTCGACCGCGTGCCCGTCGAAGGCCACGTCCTGCTGGCGGCGCCCGAGCGGCTCGCCGTCGGCGATCGCCAGCTGCAGGGCGATCAGGTCCAGACCGCAGACGGCCTCGGTGACCGGATGCTCGACCTGGATGCGGCAGTTGCACTCGAGGAAGTGGAAGCTCCCCCGCTCCGCGTCCACGACGAACTCCACCGTGCCGAGGTTGCGGTAGTCGATCGCGCGGGCGAACGCCACGCCGGCGTCGAGCAGTGCGGTGCGCAGCTGCGCGTCGAGCGCCGGCGCCGGAGCCTCCTCGACGAGCTTCTGGT
>PMKB01000193.1:0-186 GCA_003157595.1 Solirubrobacterales bacterium | reverse complement strand
CCCGCCGCCGCCGCCGGCCGCCTTCAGCAGCACGGGGTAGCCGTGTTCGGCGGCGAAAGCCTCGGCCTGTGCAAGCGTCGCGATCTCCCGGCCGGGGACGACCGGCAGGTCGGCGCTGTGCGCGAGCGCGCGCGCCGCGAGCTTGTCGCCGGCGGTCGCGATCACCGCCGCCGGCGGCCCGACGAA
>PMKB01000358.1 GCA_003157595.1 Solirubrobacterales bacterium | reverse complement strand
GCCCGAGGCGCCCACCGACTTCATTCTCGCGGTCATCGGCGAGGAGCTGGGCTTCGCCGGGATCGCCGGCCTCTTGGCGCTCTACGGCCTGATCGCCTACGCCGGGCTGCGCGCGGCGCGCAGCGCGAAGGGCTCATACGCCCTGCTCGTGGCGGTCGGTGTGAGCTCGCTGATCGTTCTGCAGGCGGCGCTCAACGTGTTCGCCGTGCTCGGCATCGCGCCCGTCACCGGGGTGCCGCTGCCGTTCGTGTCCTACGGGGCCAGCAACCTGCTCGTGATGCTCGCGGCGATGGGGCTGCTGTTGAACGTCGCGGGCGGCGGCGCTGCCCACCTGCGAGCGGTGCGCAGCACGCCCGATCAAAAACCGCGACGATCCGAGAATGCGCGAACAGCCGCGGATCGCGATCGCAGCCGGCGGGACCGCCGGGCACGTGGTGCCCGCACTGGCGGTGGCCGACGCGCTGCGGGAGCGGGGGGCTGAGGTCGTCTTCATCGGCGGCGAGCGCGCCGAGCGCGAGCTGGTGCCGGCCGCCGGCTACCGCTTCGAACAGCTGACGCTCTCGGCGCTGGACCGCCGCAACCCGCTGCGGGCGCTGCGCGCACTGTGGCGGGCGGCGCGGGCGCTCGTCCGCGCCCGGCAACTGCTCGCCGCCGGGCGGATCGACGTGGTGATGGGCGGCGGCGGATACGTCGCCGGCCCGGTCGCGCTCGCGGCCTGGACGCGCCGCATCCCGTTCGTGCTGACCGAGGCCGACAGCCACCTCGGCCTGACCAACCGCGCGCTGGCGCCGCTCGCGCGGCGTGTATGCCTCGCCTTTCCGACCGCCGGACGCCGCGGCCGCCGCTACCGCGTGACCGGGCGCCCGGTGGCGCCGGTCAGCGCCGACCGCGACGTCGCGCGCGCCGCCTTCGGCATCGAGCCCTGGGAGCAGTGCGTGCTCGTGTTCGGCGGCTCGCTCGGGTCGCGCACGATCAACGAGGCGGCGCTCGACGGTCTGGACGGGGCGAGCTTCCGCGTGCTGCACGTGACCGGCGTGCGCGACTGGCCGGCGCTGCGCAGCCGCACGCGCGGCCCGCTCTATGACCTGCGCGAATACCTGGACCGCGACCGCTTCGCGCAGGCGCTGGCGGCCAGCGACCTCGTCGTGGCGCGCGCCGGCGGCTCGATCTTCGAGATCGCGGCCTACGGGCGCCCGGCGATCCTCGTGCCGTTCCCCAGCGCGAGCGCCGACCACCAGCGCACCAACGCCGCCTGGATGGAGCACGCCGGCGCCGCGATCGTGCTTGACGACCGCGACTGCAGCGGCCCGCGGCTCGCCGCCGAGGTGGGGCGGCTGATCGGCGATCAGGCGAAGCTCGGGGCGATGGGGCGAGCGTCGCTCGCGCTCGCCCGCCCCGACGCCGCGGCGGCCGTCGCGACGATCGTGCTGGCGGCGGTATAGGTGGTCCCCAGCACTGCGGAAAGCCCCTGGGCCGGGCGCCGGCTGCACTTCGTCGGTGTGGCCGGCGCCGGGATGAGCGCCTATGCGCGCGCGGCGCACGCGCTGGGCGCCGGCGTGAGCGGCTCCGACCGCGCGCATTCGCCGTTCGCCGCGGCGCTGCGCGCCGATGGCGTGCTCGAGGCGATCATCGGCCACCGCGCCGAGAACGTTCCGGACGGTGAGGAGGTGGAGCTGGTCTGCTCGAGCGCGATCGACGCCGGGAACCCGGAGCGGGTGGCGGCGCTGGCGCGCGGGCTGCGCGTCCTGACGCGGGCGCAACTGCTCGAAGAGTTGACCGCGCTCAGGCGCACGATCGCGGTGGCCGGCGCTCACGGCAAGACGACGACCTCGGCGATGATCGTCAGCGCGCTGCGCGCGGGCGGCGTCGATCCCTCGTATCTGATCGGCGGGATCCTGCGGGACACGGGACGCAACGGCGAGTGGCGCGCCGGCGAGTGGCTGGTCGTCGAGGCCGACGAGTCCGATCGCTCGCTGCTCTCGCTGCACACCGAGATCGCGGTGCTGACGAACGTCGAGCTCGACCACCACGACCGCTTCGGTTCCCTGCACGAGCTGGAGGCGGTCTACCGCGAGTTCCTCGCCGGCGCCGCCACGGCCGTGATCTGGGACCGCCCGGAGCTGCTCGCGCTGCGCGACGGGCCGGCGCACGCCTACGACGCGCCGCCCGTGGCGCCCGGCGGGAGTGCCTCGCGCTTTGTGTGGGACGGGGTGGAGGTGGCGCTCGGGGTGCCGGGAGAGCACAACGCGCGCAACGCGGCTGCCGCGCTCACCGTGGCGGCGCTGGCGGGTGTGCGCACGAGCGACGCCGCGCGCGGCCTGGCGGGCTTCAGCGGTGCGGCGCGGCGCTTCGAACGGCTGGGACGCAGCGCGGCGGGAGCCGAGCTATACGACGACTACGCCCACCACCCGACCGAGGTCGCCGCGACGCTCGCCGCCGCGCGCACGCTTGCGCCCGCTCGCCTGATCGCCGTCTTCCAGCCGCACCTCTACTCGCGCACGCGGGCACTGGCGCGCGAGTTCGGAGCCGCGCTGGCGGGCGCCGACATCGTCGTCGTGCTCGACGTCTATCCGGCGCGCGAACGCGCGGCGGACTTCCCGGGCGTCAGCGGCCTGGCGGTGGCGGAGGCGACCGCCGATGCGGCCGGCGGCAGACCGACCTACTGGCTGCCCGACCGCGACCGAACCGTTGCGATCGTGGGCGAGCTGGCGCGCGCCGGCGATCTCGTGCTCGTGATGGGGGCCGGCGATGTCGATCGGATCGGCCGCGCGCTGCTCGCCGGAGGTGGGGAAGGTGGTTGAGCCGCAGGCCGACTATCCGCTGGCGCGGCTGACGACGGTGCGCGCCGGCGGCGCCGCCGAGCACTTCGCGCGCGCCGGCTCCGGCCGCGAGCTGCGCGGGCTGCTCGAGTGGGCGCGTGAACGGGACCTCGACGTGCACGTCCTCGGCTCGGGATCGAACCTGCTCGTTGCCGATGCCGGTGTGCGCGGGCTGGTGATCAAGCTGGAGCGCGACCTCGCGCGGATCGAGCCCGACGGCGCCGGGCTGTGCGTGGGCGGCGGCGCACGGCTGCCCGCCGTCGCGGCGCGGGCCGCTGCGCTCGGCCTCGCCGGGATCGAGTTCGGCGTCAACATCCCGGGAACCGTCGGCGGCGCGGTGCGGATGAACGCGAACGCCTACGACGGCGCGCTCGCGGACGTGCTCGACTGGGTCGAGATCGTGACCGTCGAGGGCGTCACGCGGCGCCGGCCGGGCGAGCTCGGCTTCGCCTACCGCAGCTCCGCGCTCGCCGCGTCGGAGATCGTCGCCAGGGCGCGCTTCACGCTCGCGCCGGCGGCGCCCGAGGCGGTGCGGGCGACGCTCGCAGCGCTGCGCGAGCGCCGCCACGAGGCGCAGCCCAAGGGGATCAAGACGTTCGGCTCGACGTTCAAGAATCCGCCGGGTCACAGCGCCTGGGAGCTGCTGCTCGCGGCCGGCGTGTCCGATCTCGCGGTCGGCGACGCCCGCTTCTCTCCCCAGCACGCCAACTTCGTCGAGAACGCCGGTGGCGCCACCACGTCGGAGATCATCGAACTGATGGCCGCCGCGCGCGAGCGCGTCCGCGTGCGCTTCGGGATCTCACTCGAGCCGGAGGTGGCGCTGCTCGGTGAGGTTCGCTTTCCCTGGTAGGGGTTTGCGCCCCGAGCGCGAAGCATTACCTGATGGCCCTGCGCCACAAGCTCGCCTGCCTCGTGGCGCTCCCGGTGATCGGCCTCGGCGGCTGGATGGTGCTGCGGGGGAGCTCGCTGTTCGCCGTGGATCAGGTCACCATCGTGGGCCTCTCGCCGAACGCGCTGCCGGCGGTATCCGACCAGCTGATCGCCGCGGCCCGCACCCAGACGACGACGGACTTCTCAGTCGCGGCGCTGCGTGCGTCGGTCGCCTCCTACACGCTGATCGACGGCGTCAGCGCACAGACGCACTTCCCGCACTCGGTGCGGATCGAGGTGCGCGAGCGTCAGCCGATCGCCCGCCTGGCCCTCGCACACCGCTCCTTCCCCCTGGCAGCCGACGGCGCGCTGATCAGCGGTCTCGCCAACACGGGCTCGCTTCCGGTAGTGCGCTCCACCCACGCGCCGTCCAACGGCCGCACCGGCGACGCCTTCGCGCTGCTGGCGCTGCGCGTGCTGAGCGACGCGCCGGCGCTGTTGCGGGAGCGTGCCGCGGCGGTGACCCGGGCCGACGGCGCGCTGACGATCTATCTGCACCGCGGACCGCGGCTGATCTTCGGCAACTACGCGCTGCTGCACGCGAAGTGGGATGCGGCCGCCGCCGTGCTCGCGGACCCGAGCTCGCGGGGAGCCGTCTACATCGACCTGCGCGTGCCGTCGCGCCCCGCCGCACAGGTCGCCGATCCGGCGACCAGCGCCACCACCGCGAGCGCCACGGGCGCGGCATCCACCACGCCGGCGAGCGCCACCACGGTCTCGACCGCGCTGGCCGCGGCCCTGATCGGACCCTCAAGCTCTACCTCAGGTTAACGGCCTGCGGAGACCCGATTTCAGGTCGTGGTCGAGGGTTCGGCGATCTGCAACGAAAGTTGCGATGATGCGGTTGCATTGACAATCGCCCGAAGCCCTGCATAACGTGGATTTTACGGCGCCTTCGCGGCGCCCTAGGAAAACCCTTCATTCTGACTCTAGGCTCGGATGTGAATATGGACGGCGGTAGCTATCTCGCAGTGATCAAGGTCGTCGGAGTCGGCGGTGGCGGCACCAACGCCGTCAGCCGGATGGTCGACGCAGGCCTGCGCGGCGTCGAATTCGTCGCGGCCAACACCGATGCGCAGGCGCTCGCGATGTGCGACGCCGACGTCAAGCTGCACATCGGCACCGAACTGACCAAGGGCCTCGGCGCCGGGGCCAACCCGGAGATCGGATTCGGCGCAGCAGCCGAATCGCGCGACGAGATCAAGGAGGCGCTGAAAGGCGCGGACATGGTCTTCGTCACGGCCGGCGAGGGCGGCGGCACCGGCAGCGGCGCGGCTCCCGTAATCGCTGAGATCGCGAAGAACGAGATCGGCGCGCTGACGGTCGGCGTCGTGACGCGCCCGTTCGAGTTCGAGGGCACGACCCGCGCGCGCCAGGCCGAGGAGGGCATCCGCAAGCTCCGCGACGTCGTCGACACGCTGCTGGTGATCCCCAATGAGCGGCTGCTGACGGTCGTGGAGCGGCGCACCTCGATCCTCGACGCCTTCAAGGAGGCCGACAACGTTCTGCGCCAGGGCGTCCAGGGCATCACCGACCTGATCACGATCCCCGGCCTGATCAACCTCGACTTCGCGGACGTGCGCACGATCATGACCGACGCCGGCACCGCCGTGATGGGCGTCGGCACGGGCTCCGGCGAGAGCCGCGCCGCCGACGCCGCGAAAGCGGCGATCGCCTCGCCGCTGCTCGAGGAGGCGATCGACGGCGCGACCGGCATCCTGCTGAACATCACCGGTGGGCGCAATCTCGGCCTGTTCGAGGTCAACGAGGCGGCCGAGATCGTCCAGGCCGCCGCCGAGCGCGACGCCAACATCATCTTCGGCGCCGTGATCGACGAGGCCCTGGAGGACGAGGTCAGCGTCACGGTGATCGGCACGGGCTTCCAGCACGGGGGGAGATCGCGTTCGCGCAGCGGCGCCTTCGACATCGCCGGCGGCGACGAGCGCGACCGCCCGCGCCGTCCGCGCTCCGGCCGCGCCGAGCGCGCCCCGGTCGAGATCCGCGACGAGGACATCGACGTCCCGCCGTTCCTGCGCTGATCGCGACTGCTCAGCAGCGATGGCGCACACCAGCTGATCGACAAACCGACTCGCCGGTGCGCCAGCTGATGGCCGGCTCGAGCGCGGCCGCGGATCTGATCGGGTAGCCCGACAGCGGCAAGATCGGCGCGCGCGGCGCCAGCTTCGCCCGCCCGGACGCGGTCTCCCGCACGCTCTGGGCCGCCGGGCAGCTCGGCTCCTTCGACGGCGAGGCCGGCGGGCAGGCACTCGCCGGCCCCGCGCGCGGAGCATCGGGGTGGCTTCCGGCCCGACCTTGTAGGTTTGAGGTGGGTGTCGACTCCGCTTCGCCACACGCCGCTGCATGAGGCCCACGTCGCGCTGGGCGCACGGATGGTTCCCTACGCCGGCTGGGAGATGCCGGTTCGCTACGACGGTGTGATTGCCGAGCATCTGGCGGTGCGCAGCAGCGCCGGAGCGTTCGACGTCTCGCACATGGGCCAGATCGAGACCACCGGGCCGGCGGCGGCCGAGCTGCTCGCCCGCCTCTGCACCAACGACGTGGCGCGGATCCCGATCGGCGGCGCCCAGTACAGCCTGCTCCTGCGCGAGGACGGCGGCGTGCTCGACGACCTGTTCACCTACCGCCTCGAGGCCGAGCGCTACCTCACCGTCACCAACGCGGCCAACCACGAGCGCGACCTCGCCTGGTTTCGCGTCCACGCCGGCGGCTTCGACGCGGAGGTGATCGACCGCGCCGGCGACTACGCGATGATCGCGGTGCAGGGACCGCTCGCACGCGAGATCGTGCAGGCGATCGCGAATTCGCCGCTGCCTGAGCGGATGACGATCGGCACGCGCACGATCGAAGGCGTCGACATGCTCGTCGCCGGCACCGGCTACACCGGCGAGGCGGGCGTGGAGCTCCTGCTCGAGCCGGCGGACGCGCCCGCCGTGTGGGACGCCCTGCTGCGCCGCGGCGCCAAGCCCGCCGGCCTAGCGGCGCGCGATACCCTCCGCACGGAGGCCTGCTTTCATCTCTACGGCAACGACCTCTCGGTGCAGAGGGGCCCGATCGAGGCCGGCCTCGCCTGGTGCTGCCGTGCGGCCGGCGGCTACATCGGCGCGCAGGCGGTCGCCGCGCAGCGCGCCGATGGGCCCGCCGAGCTGCTGGTCCCGTTCGTGATCACCGACCGTGGCGCCGCGCGCCCCGGGGACCTCGTGGTGGGCGGCGGCGTGGTCGCCAGCGGCACCTTCTCGCCGACCCTCGATGTGGGCATCGGGATGGCCTACCTGCCGGCGGCGAAGGCGGTCGTGGGCAGCGAGTTCGAGATCGACGTGCGCGGCAAGCACCGGCGGGCACGCGTTGAGAAGCGGCCGCTGTTGAAGGTGTGAGCGCCAAACCAATAAGGTGGAGGTAGCAAGCTGATGGCCGAAGCGTCCTATCCGCAAGATCTGCTTTACCACCCTGAGCACGACTGGGCCCGCATCGACGGCGACGTCGCGACCTTCGGCATCACCTGGCATGCCCAGGACGCCCTCGGCGAGGTCGTGTTCTTCGAGCCGCCCGCGGTCGGCACGCAACTGACCCAGCACGAGCCCTACGCCGAGGTGGAGTCCGTCAAGGCGGTCTCGGATGTGATCGCGCCGCTCGCGGGCGAGGTAATCGAGGTGAACGTTGCGCTCGGGCAGGCGCCCGAGGCGATCAACGAGGACCCATACGGCGCCGGCTGGATCGTCAAGGTCCGCCTTGCGGATCCCGCGCAGACCGACGCGCTGCTCGCGCGCGACGCCTACGTCGCGTTGCTCAGCTGACACCGATGAGCCGCTACACCGCCGTCACCGACTCCGACCGCGAGGCGATGCTCGAGGCGATCGGCGTCGCGAGCGTCGAGGAGCTGTTCGGCGAGATCCCGGCGGCGTTGCGCCTGGACCGCGCGCTGGACCTTCCAGCCGGGCTCGGCGAAGCCGAGGTCTACGCGCACCTGCGGACGTTGGCGGCGCGCAACGGCAGCGCCGAGGACGAGCTCTGCTTCCTCGGCGCGGGCATGTATGACCACTACGTTCCGGCGCTCATCGACATGCTGCTCGGCCGCTCCGAGTTCTTGACCCCCTACACGCCCTACCAGTCCGAGATCTCCCAGGGCGGGCTGCAGGTGATGTTCGAGTATCAGACGGCGATCTGCGAGCTGACCGGCATGGACGTCTCCAACGCGTCGGTCTACGAGGGCCCCTCGGCGCTCGCCGCCGCCGGATACCTGGCCAAGCTGACCAACGGCCGCCCGCGCTTCGTGATCTCGCGCGCCGTCCATCCGCACGCGCGCGAAACGCTGCGTACGCTGTCGGCCGGCTACGGCACCACGGTCGATGAGGTCGCGCTCACCGATGGCGTCACCGATGCCACCGCCTGGGCGCGGGCGATCGACGAGGACGTCAGCGCCGTGTTCGTTGCACAACCGAACTTCCTTGGCGCGGTCGAGGACCTCGAGCCGCTGATCGCCGCCGCGCGCGTGCATGGGGCGCTGGTCGTCTGCAGCGCGGATCCGCTCGCTCTGGGGATCATCGAGGCGCCGGGCACGCTCGGCGTCGACGTATGCGTCGGCGAGGGGCAGTCGCTCGGCAACCGGCTCGACTTCGGCGGCCCGTCGTTCGGCTTCTTCGCCACGCGCGAGGAGCACGTGCGGCGGATGCCGGGGCGGATCGCCGGCGAGACCCATGACGTGGACGGTCGCCGGGGCTTCGTGCTGACGCTGCAGACCCGCGAGCAGCACNNTCGTCTACCTCTCCTGGCTCGGCCGCCGCGGACTGGTCGAGCTGGCCGAGCTCCTGGTGCGCCGCACCGCCTACGCGCGCGAGGCTCTGCTGGGCATCGACGGCGTCGCCGCCGTGCACGAGCAGCCGGTCGTGCGTGAGTTCGCGGTCTCGCTGGGGCTGCCCGATGTCGCGAGCGTGCGCCGGGTGATCGGACGCTGCGCCGCCGAGCGCGTCACGCCCGGCTACCCGCTCGGGCGCGACTACCCCGAGTACGCGGACGGGCTGCTCGTCGCGGT
>PMKB01000202.1 GCA_003157595.1 Solirubrobacterales bacterium | reverse complement strand
CGTGGTCAACGTCTCCGGCCACCGGCTCTCCACGGCGGAGGTCGAGTCGGCGATCGTCGCCCACGAGGCGGTTGCCGAGGCGGCCGTCATCGGCCAGTCCGACGAGCAGACAGGGCAATCTATCTGCGCCTTCGTGACCCTGCAGGGCACGACCGAGGGGACCGAGCAGCTCGAGGAGGGGATCCGCGGCACCGTCGCCGAGCGGATCGGCAAGTTCGCGCGGCCCAAGCGGATCATCTGGGCCGACGATCTGCCGAAGACGCGCTCGGGCAANNCGGCTGCTGCGCGACATCGCCGAGGGCCGTGCGCTCGGCGACGTCACGACGCTGCGCGACCCCGACGTGGTGGCGCGCCTGGGCGAGGCGATCGCCGTCGCCCCCGAGGAGTGACGATCGGTTGAGCTCGAGGGCCGGGCGTCGCGCGCTGCGCGCCGCCCGGCCGGGGCTCAGACCTTGTGGTAGCGCGGCTCCCAGCAGCCGTCCGCGCTGCGCTCAAAGTCCTGGAAGATCAACGGAGCCTCGCGTACCATCACGCGGGCGACCTCGTCGAAGACGCTGCGCAGCTCCTCCTCGGCTCCCTCGGCGGTGCGCATCTCGATCACGTGGCGGAGCGTCCGCAGGTTGGCGCTCCAGATGATGTCGGTCGAGAGCCCGATTGGCGCCAGGCGCCGCAGCGCGGAGGTGACCTCCTTCTTGACGTGGAACGGGACGCCCTCGTCGTCGATTCCGAGCTGCCCGGCGGCGTCGCGCTGAAACTCCTCGAGCTGCTCGACGATCGCGAGCACCTGCGCGCGCAGCGGCTCGAGCGCCGGTGGCACGCGGAAGCCGATGTCGGTCAGGCGCACGTAGCGCAGGCTCTCCTGGCTGAACGCCGAGCCGGCGCGGTGGCGAACCAGCTCGTGCGTGAACACGCGGGACACGTTGCGCAGCGCGAAGCTGTAGCTGGCGTGCTCGAGCACGCTGCCGTGGGCGCTGCGCAGCAGGTTCTCGAAGTACTCGCGCCGGTCCGCGCGCACGCGCGTGACGTTGACGTTTAGCCCCGGCTCCCAGCTGCGGTAACAGGCGCGACCGCCGAACTCGACCAGCAGCTCGCCGCCGTTGGGACCGCCGTCAGCCTCCTCGAGGCGCCGCTCCAGCCAACTCGCGCCGCCGACATCAGCCAGGTAGGCGCGCATCCCATCGAGGTCGATCGATGGGCGCGCAATCAGATGAACGGTGGGTGAGGTCTCGTGCACGGGTCAGCGAACCTAACGCCACCGGCGGACGCCTCACCCTTCGCGCCGCCGGCTGGTTGCGACCCGGCGATGACGAGGGGCAAGCCGGCGAAAGCCGAGACTCATGAAGCGCGTCATCACCCTCAGAACGCAGCGGCGCGCGGGGCGGAGGCGATCAGGGCCGTCGAGACGGCCGCCTAGAGAAAGCTCGTCAGCGACGCGGCGGCGTGGTTGGCGAAGTCGAACAGCGGTTGGGGAACGATGCCGAAGAAGACGGTCGCGACGGCGAACGCCAGCGCGACGATCGCGACCTCGAGGTGGGGCCCCTGGGTGTCGGCCTCGCTCGAGCCGCCGGCGAGCACGGGGCGGCCGTTCGCGCTCGGGAGCACCGCGGAGGGAGCCTCGCGCATCCAGATCGCCGCAATCACGCGCAGGTAGTAGCCGAGCGAGATCATCGAGCCGACGACGATCACGACGGCGAGCCAGGTGTAGTTGCCGTCGACCAGTGCCTGGATCAAATAGACCTTGCCGATGAAGCCGGCTGTGGCGGGGATCCCGGCGAGCGAGAGCATCGCGATCGTCAGCGGCCAAGCGAGCCACGGGCGTTCGGACCCCAGCCCCGCGACGGCGTCGATGTCGTCGCCGTGGAGCGTCTCACGCTCGCGGGCGACAATCACAGCGAAGGCGGCGAGGTTCATCAGCAAATAGACGATCAGGTAGAAGATCGTCGCCGAGGCGCCGAGCCGGGTGGACACCACGACGCCGCCCATGATGTAGCCCGCCTGCGCGACCGACGAGTAGGCGAGCATCCGCTTGAGCGATGACTGGCCGAGCGCGCCGACGTTGCCGACGATGATCGTGATCGTCGCGAGCGTGGCGAGCGCGGGCCCCCAGTCGAGGTTGTCGGCGATCAGCGCGACGTCGAAGATCCGCAGGAGCACGCCGAATGCCGCCGCCTTGGTGGCGACCGCCATGAACGCCGTGATCGGAGTCGGCGCCCCCTCGTAGACGTCGGGGGTCCACTGGTGAAACGGCGCCACCGACGCCTTGAAGCAGAGGCCGACAAGGACCAGCGCGATGCCGGTCAAGAGCAGCACGTCGGAGCTGTGGCCCGCGGCGATCGATGACGCGATCGCCGAGAAGTCCGTCGAGCCGGTCGCCCCGTAGAGCAGCGCCAGGCCGTAGAGCAGCGTAGCCGAGCCGACCGAGCCGATGATCAGGTACTTCAGGCCCGATTCCAGCGAGGAGGCGCGGTGCATCTCGGTCGCGCACAGCACGTAGAGCGGGATCGAGAGCAGCTCGATGCCGATGAACAGCGTGACCAGATTCTGGGCCGCGACCAGGATCGCCATGCCGGCGATCGCGGCCAGAAGCAGCGCGTGGAACTCGCCGTGGGCGGATTCACGGGGCGCCTGCGCGCGCCACGAGAGGATCACGGCGGCGGCGCCGGCGGTGGCGAAGATGATCGTGAGCGCGAGCGCGAGATCGTCCACCGCGAGGGCGCCTGAGATCGCCGAGATGTGATCGTTCCACTGCCAGATGCTGACGGCGATCGTGACCGCCAGGGCCAGCAGCGTGAGCGCGGGGACCAGCTGCTCGCGCGCGAAGCGCGACCGCAGCAGGCCGACGAGCAGCACGATCACCGAGCCGCCGAGCAGCGCCTCGAACGGCGAGATCGCGGCGTAGTTGATGTGGGGGCCACGCAGGTGGAACTGGGCCGCCATGATTCCCACGTTGAGCTTGGCGATCGCGGTCATCGGTTCGCCACCGGCGTGCTTGCGGCTGGCGCCGCCGTGGCCGCGGCGGCGGCGATCGACGAGGTGACGGAGCTCTGCGCCCGCGACAGCTCGACCTGCGGGTAGATGGCGAACAGCATGATCACGCCGACGAACGGCACGAGCACGAGCGCGTCACGCCAGCGCAGCTCGCGCGAGACGACCTCCGGGCCGGCGCGGTTGTGCATCGCGCGGATGAACACGCGCAGCATGTAGACGCTCGCCATCAGCACGCCGCTGAAGGCGACGATCGAGAAAACCATCTTCGTCTTGAACAGGCCGAGCAGGATCAGGACCTCGCCGACGAAGTTGCCCGAGCCGGGCATCGCCAGCGTCGCAAAGGCGACGATCAGGAAGATCGTCGCGAGCACCGGCGCGCGCAGCGCGATGCCGCCCATGTCGCGGATGTCCTCCGAGCCGCCGGCGCGCGCCGCCAGCAGCCCGACGATGATGAACAGCGGCGCGACGACGATGCCGTGGTTGACCATCTGCAGGAGCGCGCCCTGCGCCGCCGCCGGCGCCAGCGCGAAGATCCCCATCGTGATGAAGCCGAGCTGGGCGACCGACGAGTAGCCGACGATCAGCCGTGCGTTGGTCTGCGTGAAGGCCATCGCCGAGCCGTAGAGGATCGACGCCAGGCCGATCAGGAGCAGCAGCGTCTGGAAATGGGCGCTGGCCTGGGGCAGGATCGGCAGCACGATCGCCAGGAAGCCGTAGGCGCCGACCTTCGACAGCACGCTGCTGAAGATCGCGAGCACCTCGATCGGCATCTCCCGATAGCCGTCCGGCATCCAGCCGTGCAGCGGGAAGGCCGGCATCTTGACCAGGAAGGCCGCGGCGAACAGCAGGAAGATCCAGTCCTGCGTGCCCCCGCCGAGCGGCGCCGCCTGAAGCGCCGTGTAGGTGAAGTTGAGCGGCTGGCCGCTGTGCTGGGAGGCCAGCACAGCCAGCGCCACCGCGCCGGCGAGCATCAGCAGCGAGCCGACGAGCGTGTAGAGGACGAACTTGATCGTCGCGTAGATCCGGTTCTTGCCGCCCCAGATGCCGATGATCAG
>PMKB01000307.1 GCA_003157595.1 Solirubrobacterales bacterium | reverse complement strand
GCGAGCGCAGGTAATCGTGGTTGCAGGGACTGGCGGTACCGATCACGCGCGCGCCGCGCGCCACGGCGAGCTGGACGGCGGCGCTACCAACCCCGCCGGTGGCGCCGTTGATGAGCAGCGTGCTCCCGGCCCCGACGACGAGCGCGTCCAGGGCGCGCGTGGCCGTCTCGATGGCGACGGGCAGCACAGCGGCCTCGGCGAAGCCAAGCGACGGCGGGATCGGCGCGTAGTAGGCGAGCAGCGCCAGCTCGGCGGCACCCGAGCCGTCGGGGGAGACGCCGAACACTCGATCGCCGACGGCGACGTCCGTGACGCCCTCACCGAGCTCGTCGACGACGCCTGCCACCTCGCGACCCGTCGTCGACGGGAGCTCCCCTCCATGCAGGCCCTTGCGCTGCTTCCAGTCGGTCGCATTGACGCCGACTGCGCGCACCGCGACCCGGATAAGGCCGGGCCCCGCGTGCGGCTCCGGAAGATCCACGATCTCGAGGACCTCCGGGCCCCCGAACTGGTTGAAAGCGACTGCCTTCATCACTGGCTCCGATCTCGCCTCAGGGTGTCGCGGTTACTGCGCCGCGCGACAGTCTGCCACCTCGGGCGCGCTTGTCAGCCGGCGACGCCACGGCGCCTACACGGTGGCGCGCGCGGGCAGGGCCGGAAGCCGGGGACTGTCGCCGCTGCTGTAGTCGCGGATCAGCGCCTGGAGGCTGTCGCCCGACATTGGCCGGGCGAAGTAGAAACCCTGGCATGAGTCGCAGGCGAGGCGACTCAGCTCGGCGTGCTGACTGGCGGTCTCAACGCCCTCGGAAACCACGTTCAACCCGAGATTGTGCCCGAGGTCGATCAGCGCCGTCAGGGTGGCGTGACTGGTGTCGTCTCGCCCGAGGTTGGCGACGATCGTGCGGTCGACCTTGACCGTGTCCAAGGGATACGCCATGAGGTGGCCGAGCGAGGAATAGCCTGTGCCGAAGTCGTCGAGCGCGAGCCGTACGCCGATGCCCTTGAGCGCGTTGAGCACGATGATGGCCCGCTCATTGTCCTCGACGAACACGCTCTCCGTGACGTCCAATGTCAGCCAGCGCGGATCGCCCGACCCAGCCAGCAGCACCGTCGCCACCATGTCGGCGAAGCCGGCGGCCAGCAGTTCGTGGACCGACACGTTCACCGACACGCCGAGGGGCCGGTCGGGCTGAGCCGTCCAACGCTGGCGCTCAGCCCAAGCCTGCTGGAGGACCCAGTGGCCGATCTCGACGATCTGGCCGCTCCTCTCGGCGAGCGGGATCAGCCGAAGCGGTGAAACCGCGCCGTGAGCTGGGTGTGTCCAGCGAAGGAAGGCCTCGGCACCGGCGAGTCGTCCATCCTGTGCGTCGACGATCGGCTGGTAGTCCAGGCGCAACTCTCCGCGCTCCGCCGCGCCGGCCAGAGCTTCCTCGAGGCGGCGCTCTGCATGCTCGATCTCGCTCGGTCCGGTCTTCGCGTGCGCACCGAAACCGCGGCGCTTCGTCTCATACATCGACCGATCGGCATCCCGGAGCAAATCCGCAGGCAGATCTTTGCCGTTGAGGCTAACCGCGCTACCGATGCTGGCCGTCGCGCGGAGCTCGTGAGTGCCGATGGCGAACGGAACCTCGAGCGCGTGGTAGATGCGCTGAAGGATTCGCTCGCCCAACGAAGGATCGTCAAGCTCCTCGCAGAGCACGACGAACTCGTCGCCGGACATGCGGGCCACGGTGTCCGGCGGGCGGACCACGGAGGTCAGCCGCTCGCCGACGGCTATCAGCAACTGGTCGCCTGCCTCGTGGCCGTAGGTGTCGTTGACGTCCTTGAAGTAGTCCAGATCGACGAAGAACACAGCTATCGCCTTCTGCGTGCGGCGTGCACGCAGAAACGCGCGCTCGAGGCGCTCCGACATCAGCGTCCGGTTCGGCAACCCTGTGAGCGCATCATGAAGCGACGCTTCGCGGGAGATCGTCGCAGTGTCCTGAAGGTCTTCGCGGGCCTGGGCATTGAGCAGATATGCCGATGCGACATCGGCGAGCGTCTGTGCCACGCCCATCACCGCAGGTGGCAGCTGACCGGGCGTATCGCTGTACAGGTCGAGAGCCCCGAGACGCAGATCCTCGTGATGAAGCGGGAATGTGAAGACGGCCGCCAGGCCAACCGCAAGCGCCTGCGGCGCGAACGCGGGNNCGCCGCGACGAACCGCGGCTCCGTTCCCGGAGAGATCAGCGTGACTCCGGCCGCCGTGATCGGAAGAATCTCCACCGTGCGCTGCACGAGGTGATCGAGGATCCCCTGGATCGGGAAATCGGTCGCCATCGTGCGCGCGAACTCGCTGAGGATGTCCGCGAGATCGCGATCGGATTGCTGCGAAGCGCCCGGCAGCGCGGGCACGCCGTACTCGGGCCGCCGGACCCGCTCGCCCAAGCGAGACAAGACGCTGGCGCGGAAGGTCATCGAGACCACCCGCCCGGCGAGCGCGATCCTGCCAAGAACGTCTGCACGTGCATGCGGAGTACCTCCCGTGCTTCCGGTGAGGTGCGGTCCGCATGTGTGGCGGCCTTGTGAGAGCCGCGAAAGCGTCCTGCGCCGTGTTGGGCTTGCCGGCGAACCCTTGCGAGGACGTCAGCCTGCCTTTCTCCAGATTAGCACGTCATCTCGGCCGCCCGGGCGTTCAAACGCNNGCGGCCTTCGCAACGAAGAGGTCGTGCCATCGACGACCGTCTGGCGCGACGGCCTACCGCTCACGGCCCCCGCACGCACACTGGTCGACATTGTCGGTGAGCAGGCCACCATGGCCGTCAGCCAGGCCCTCAGCCGCGGGCTCGTCACCGAGCGCCAACTCGATGGCCCGAGGCGAAGCGCCGAGGCAAACAGGACGTCCTGCGCGCCATCCACTTGGCTGACGCAACGCAAGAAATGCGCGTCGGCCGGGCGATCCCGGGCTGGGCCTCTCGGTCCCCGCTGGTGCTGTCTGGTGGGGACGACGAACTGCACGGCCGCGCTCCTCGCGTCGAGACCTACTGCGGAGGCGGACTACCCCGGCCAACCGCCATTTGCACAGTGGAAGGGACACCTCTGGGCCGCGGATGGAGTCGGTGACGCGTTCATCGCAAGTCCGTGGAGCGCCACGCCTGTCCACGGGGGTGAATATCAGCGACGTGGCCGAATGGAGTTAGGTACCTCGGGACGGATCGGCACGAGGAGCTGGTCTTCGAGGATCTTCGGGTCGAGGGGTCGGGAGAGCAGGAAGCCTTGGATTTCGTTGACGTGTGCGCCTCGAAGGTGGTCCAGTTGGTCGGGGGTCTCGACTCCTTCGGCGAGCGTTGTGAGGCCGAGGTCTCTACCGAGCTGCACGAGGGTTCCGATCAGGGCTTTGGATTCGGGTGATGTGGTGATCGCGTTGGTGAACATGCGGTCGATCTTGAGNNTGCCGAAGTCGTCGACGGCGATCCTCACGCCGAGCTTCTTGATCGCTCGGAGGCGTCGAGCGGTCGCAGCTGTGTTGCGCATCAGCGTGGTTTCCGTTACCTCGACGATGAGCGAGGCGGCGTCGAGGCCGCTGGTATCGATGGCATCGCGGATTTGGTCGACGATGGCATCGCCGTCGAGCTGTACGCCTGAGACGTTGACCGAGACGTCGAGTGTGTCGCCGAGGGCGTGCCACGCAGCCATCTGTTTGCAGGCCGTGAGCAGCACCCAGCGGCCCACCTCACGGATCTGCCCGGTCCGCTCGAGGATCGGGATGAACCGGTCTGGTTGGATGATCCCGTGGGTGGGGTGCTGCCAACGCAACAGCGCCTCCACACCCACGAGCGTAAGGTCATCGAGACGATAGATCGGCTGGTAGACGAGGCGGAACTGCTCGCCCTCCAGCGCCGATCGCAGATCGAACTCGAGCTCGAGCCTTCCGTTCGCCTGCGGTTGTAGATCACGGTTGAAGATCGCATAGCAGTTCTTGCCGGCGGCTTTGGCTTGGTACAGCGCGATGTCGGCATCGCGCAACAGCTCGCCGGCGTCCAGACGGTCACCCACGGCGACGCCGATGCTGGTGGTGACGATCAGCGACGTCGCCGCGTCGTCGAGCTCGAAGGGCTGACGCATCACATTCAGTAGTCGTTCTGCGACGAGCTCCGGGGCGACCTCGAGCTCTCCCCCGTCGATCAGCACGACGAACTCATCGCCGCCCATCCGGCCGACCGTGTCCGCGTCCCGCAAGGCGCTCGTCAGCCGCGCTGCGACCGCCACCAGCAACCGGTCACCAGCCTCATGCCCCAGTGTGTCGTTGACATTCTTGAACTCGTCCAGATCGACATACAGCACGGCGCCGGCCGTACCCGCGCGGCGGCTGCGCGCCAGCAGTTGCTCGATGCGGTCCAGCGTCAAGGTGCGGTTCGGCAATCCCGTCAGCCCGTCGTGCAACGCCTGATAGCGCAACTCGCGAGTCCGCTCGCTAACCAGCCGCAGCGCGCGGGCCCGGCCGGTTGCCAAGACGAACACCAACACACCGACCACCAGACTCAGTAGAACACCGGCGATCAGCACCGCCAATGCGTTCGAATTCGCCAGTACCCCGCTGGAAGCGACAAGTCCGAACGTCTGCACCGTCCACCCGTTGTGTAGATCGATCGTCACCGACCGCGCACCAGTCGGTGTGTTACCCGCGCGGAACGCCGCTGTGGAATAGCTGCTCCTAAAGCGAAACGCCACGGCCGTGCTTGGATGACCACGTAGCGCAGCGTCGAGCACGACGCTCGGCTTGAACGACATGGCCATCCACCCCGCAAACGCCGCACGACGCGCCCGGACCGTGGTCGGCGTCGCGCCACCGCGATAGAACGGCACGTCCACCGCAAGGATGGTTCCGTTGCCGAGATTGATGGCCCCGTAGACTCCCCGGCCCGAGTCCCGGGAAGCAAGCAGCGAGGCGCCGGTCGCACCCGCACAGTAGTCGAGCGCAGCCGACGGTTGACGGATCCGCGACTGACCGGCGCCGCCCAAGCAGTAATACGGCCGAGCACCGGCGGGGACCGGGTACAACGACCCAGTGCTCGTCGACCGAGCCGAAGGTCCGGACGGGAACTTCGCCGCGAACGCCGCCAGCTGCGATGCCGGGATACGCAGGACCTCGCCCCAGCCGAGAAGCTCCGGAAACCGCTGCAGCGCCTGCACCGAAGTCGACCATGCGTTGAACTGGGCGCGGGTCGCATTCGGGTCCCCGAGGAAGAACCCGGTCGCCGTGACCACGAGATCCTGCTCGCGCTGGATCGCCAACTGCAACGTCGATGCAACCTCGATCGAAGATTGCTTGAACGCCTCGTGGGACTTCGCCGCGTTGCTGGTGGCCACCCAACGCGCAGCGAGCACCGCTCCGGCCGCGCCGCCGAAAACCACGACGACGGCCACGATCGACCACATTCGAAGGCGCTTCGAACGTTCTCGCCGGGAGGCCGCCGATCCAGGCGCCACTGTGGCGTCTGGCGGGTTCCTGGTGCGTAGGCCCATCCCAACTCCCAGCTCTAAGACAGCGCAGCCCAAACGGGCTCAGACACTCCATCGACATCGCCGCCGCGCGACATGAACTGGTGGCCGGTACTCGTTCGTTTGGCCACAGTAGCCGAAGGCCGCTGCTTGCCAGAAAGCAGCAGCAAACGCCGCGATATCGGAGTTCGTCTCCCACCGCGGGTGGCCGAGGTGTATCTCGCTGGTTTGGTGGGCGCACGATGACGCCGATGATGGTGATGCCGAGCAGGCCGGCGACCTCGCGTGAGGCGCTGAACACGGCGGAGGCCATGCCGGCTCAGTCGGCGGGCATGCTGTCCAGAAGCGTGCAGGCCAGGGGGATCGTAAGTCCGCTGTCGATGCCGAAAATCGCGAAGCCGGGCATCAGATCGGCGAAGGTGGCGTGGGCGCCGAGCAGGCCACACCCCAGGGGAGCAGTCCGTTAGAGGTCATTTGAGTTCTTGGAGTTCTATGGATGTGGCGCGCGGGGCGCTCGCGGCGATTGCGCGCTCGCTCGCTGCGCCAGAGACGGCGAACGAGCCGCGTTTGTTTGGCGCGTTTCCCCGCCCGATTTGAAAGCCGACCGAGCGAGGCGGCGCGGGCTCGTGGACTCCGGTAAGAAGGTCCGCCGCGAGCGCTAGTCTGTGCCGCCTTGGGGTTCGCCGGCGGTGGTTGGAGAGCCAATGTGACCAGACGACTCGCGCAGATGCCGGCCATCGTGCCGAAGAGCGCTGCCGCTCTGGCTGTGGCGGTGCTGGCCGCCGGGGGGGCGGTTGCTGCGCCAATTGTGGAGGCTGCGCCGAGCTCGACGGCGCCGAGCGAGGTCGTCTCGCCGCTGCCCGGGACACCAGATGCGGATCCGGGCACGCAGATCAGCTTCCTGGGTGCGCCGGCGTCGCGGCTTCGTGACATCGTCGTCACGGGCTCCGAGAGTGGGCCGAACCCGGGCCGGTTGCGTTACTACTCCACGCACACCGGTGGCAGTTTCCTGCCGTCGCACCAGTTCCTTCCGGGCGAGCGAGTGACCGTCTCAGCGACCGTCGTCGGCTACGGCGCGCCGATACGCACCGGCACGAGCTTCACTGTGTCCTCGCCCTACAGCCTGCCGGCGCCGGCGCCGGCCATCGCGGTCTCAGGCACTTCCTCGAACATGATCCGGTTCCATTCGCGTCACGATCTCGAACCGCCCGCTGTGACCGTGACGACCCCCGCGTCGGATCCGGCGCTGGGTGACGTATTCGTCTCACCGGACTCAGGGCTCGCGCAATCGGGCCCGATGATCCTCACGCCGAGCGGCACGCTCGTCTGGTTCGATCCGCTGCCGCACGGGACGACCGCGTTCGACCTCAACCTCCAGACCTATCAGGGTGTGCCGGTGTTGACCTGGTGGCAGGGCCAGGTTGTCGAGGGTCACGGCCAGGGCGTCGACGTGATCGAGAACGACCGCTACACGCCGGTGGCAACGGTCCACGCAGGAAACGGGCTGTACGCGGACCTGCACGATTTTCAGATCACCCCGCAGGGCACGGCGTGGATCACCGCATTCGCGCCGCAGCACGCGGACCTGAGCTTGCTTGGCGGTCTTCGCGGCGGTTTGATCGACGATGGCGTCGTGCAGGAGATCGACATCAAGACGGGGCTGGTGATGTTTCAGTGGGACGCGCTCGGTCACGTTTCGGTGCAGGACACCTACATGCGCGTGCCGACGATCGCCTCGGAAGTGCTCGACTACTTTCACGTCAACTCGATCGACGCATTGGCTGACGGGGACCTGTTGGTCTCTTCGCGCAACACCTGGGCGGTCTACCTGATCAGCGAAACGACAGGTTCGGTGATCTGGCGGCTCGGCGGCAAGAGGAGCAGCTTCAGTCTCGGCGCGGGGGTCCGCTTCGCCTGGCAGCACGACGCCGAGTTGCGGCCCGACGGGACGATCAGCGTCTTCGATAACGAAGCCGCACCGGCTGAGTCAGCACAGTCGCGCGTCCTCGACATCGCACTGAACGCGAGCGCTCACGCCGCGACGCTGACAAGCCAGTTGACCTATCCCGGTCAGGGCATCCTGTCCAACAGTCAGGGCGATGCGCAATTGCTCCCAAACGGCGACGACTTCGTCGGCTGGGGCCAAGCCGGCGAGGTGTCCGAGTTCTCACCGGCCGGGCAGCTCACGTTCGACATGCATTTCACTGCCCCGATCAACAGCTACCGCGCGTTCCGATACCCGTGGAACGCCCAACCCGAGACCCAGCCGGCGCTCGCCGTTGCGCCGTCGGGCGACGGCACGCCCGAGGTCTACGCGAGCTGGGACGGTGCAACCGGCGTCGCCAGCTGGCGGGTGCTCGCCGGCAGCTCGCCGATGACGCTGACCACGGTCGGCACCTACACCTCGCAGGGCTTCGAAACCGCGGTCGCCGCGCCGACCGCAGCCGCATACCTCCGCGTGCAGGCGCTCTCCGCCGGCGGGGCGCTGCTGCGCAGCTCAGCGGTCGTCAAGAGCTGAACACCTGCGGCCGTATCGCGCCGTAGCCGCGAGACGGAGTGCTGGTTCGATTCCGGATTGCGCTGCGGGTGCTTCGCCGCGCCATCGAGTCGTGGTCAGGCTCCCCCGCCGGTCGCGCTCGCGGTGAAGGCGACGGCCTACAACGCTCGGCTGGACTTCGTCAGCTGACCTGCGTGATCAGCTGCTGGAGCGTCGCCAAGCTGGGGACGGCGCTGACGTTGGGGTCCTCGCTCTTGTCGTAGAAGACCGAGCCGCCGGGGCCGCTGATGATGATCGCTGGTGTTCCGCTGACGCCGGAGACGTGTCCGTTCTGGGCGTCTGTCGTGACGTCGTCGATCAGCGTCGAATTGTTCATTCCCGCCTGCCAGTTGATCAGGTTGAGACCGGGAACCTGTTTCGCGAGGTCCTGGAGATAGCCGCTGGTGATGTAGGCGACGCTCTCCTCGTTCGGCGGCTGCTCCTCGAAGGCCAGCAGGATGTAGTACCAGGCGCGGTGTTGCAGGCCGGCGGAGCGGATCGCGACCTGTGTATTTGTGTACTCGCCGCCGTTGGCGTAGCCGCTGGCTGTCTCGAAGCCGCGGAAGACGAGCTTGACGTGACCGGGGCGGACCTCGGACTGGATCAGCTGGCTCTCAGAGCTCCGCGCGAAGTCGTTACAGACCGAGCAAACGATGTCCGCGTACTCGGTGATCGTCACCGGGGCGCCCGGCCTGCCCAGCGTGTTGCCGGACTGGGGGATGCCGTGGATCAGGCTGTCGACCGTAGCGAGCGCGGATCTCTTTGCGGCCGGCGTCGGGCCGCCTCCGCCTGAGCTCGCCACGACCACCGCGACCAGCACCGCCACCACGGTGACCGTGAGGCCGCCCAGCCAGATCATTCGCCGCCGCCTTGTCTGGGCGGCGCTGAGGCTCTGTTGCCTGGCTTCGCGCGCGGCGCGCGCGGCAGCCTTCTGTTCGGCCCTGTTGGCCATTCCTATCTATCCCAGTGTATCGGCGGGTCACGCCGCGGCCTGAGGACGCGCGCACAGACTGCAGGGTTCTACCTACGCCATGACGAGCGTTTCGCCGGGTCACGGCGCGGAGCGCCGACGCGGCGCGACTATGATCGCCGCGAATGGTCTTGAGTTCGAGGTCAGGCAGGTGGAGGGCGGCGCTCGGAGTGCTGCTCGTGGCAGTGGCGCTCGTCGCTGGCACCGACGCAGCGCTCGCTTCCCGTCGCACGGTCACACCGGCGCAGGCGCTCGCCGTCGCGACGGCGATCAGCATCCGTCACGCCGACGTGCCGAAACTCAAGCAGACGAGCAATCCGATGACGGCGCAGGAGACGGCGCAGAGCGCACACCTGACCGCATGCATTGGCGGCGTGCCGAACAGCGAGGCGCTGGCCGACACCCAGTCACCGAACTTCGTCAGCTCGTCGGGGACCTCCGTCACGTTGAGTTCCGGCACCGAGATCCTGCCCTCGGCGGCCCTGGTAGCCAAGGACTTCGCCGCGGTCACCGGACCTCATGGACTGCCGTGCCTCTTGGCGCAACTGCGCGGCGAGCTGGTCGGGACGCCGCCGAAGGGCGAGACGGTGACGGGCCACGCGTCGCGGCTGGCGCCGGTCGTGTCCGGAGCGGTCGGCGCCTTCGCCGACCGCTTCACGGTCGTCGTTACGGTGACACGCAAGACAACCACGCTGATCCTGCCGCTGTACGTCGACGTGATCGGCTTCGACTACGGTCAGGCCGAGGTCAGCCTGACCGTCGAGGCGGTCGGCTCCAAGCCGTCCACCTCACTCGAGCGCCGGCTCGCTGTCCTGCTGCTCGCGCGCGCACACACCGCGATCGGCTGACCGCGACCGGTTGCGGGCCGCCGGACCGGCGGCTGATCGCGCGGTGCCGCGCGTGCTCCGTTGCGGCCGCGCCGGAGTAGTCTGGTGAGGTCGCCATGAGTCTCATCGCATTCCTGATCGTCCTCGCGGTCGTCGGCTTGGTGGTCGGGGCGCTCGCCCGGCTCCTGATCCCCGGGCCCGATCCGATGGGCGCCGGCATGACGATCCTGGTGGGGCTGCTCGGGTCGTTCAGCGCCGGCCTGTTCTCGTGGTACGTGCTGCACCGTCACGGCGCGGGGCTGATCCTCTCGGTCCTCTTCTCGATGCTCATCGTGTACGCGCTCAGGCGCACCGGCAGTCGCTCCGGCCGCTGAGGGCTTGCCTTCGCCGAGGCGGCGGACGCGCCGCCGCGCCGGCGCCAGCGGCGATTCCGTGCCCCGGCGAGCGGCGCTTCGCTACCGTCCTGGCGACGGTCTTACGAACTTCACGATCAGACGGAGACGACATGGCAGACACGCTCGCCGGCCGGCCGGAGGAGATCATCGCCGGAAAGAACTACGCGCATCTGGCGATTCCCCGCAGCGACGGCACGATCCAGACGGTGATCGTCTGGGCGCACCACGAGGACGGCAACGTCACGGTCAACAGCGCGGAGGGACGCAGCTGGCCTGCGAACCTCCGCCGAGCCGGCACCGCGACGGTGACCGTGATGGCCGACGGAAACCCCTACGAGTGGGTCTCGGTCACAGGCAGGCTGGTGGCGGACACGCACGACGGCGCGCTCGAGCACATCAACGCGCTGGCGAAGAAGTACATCGACGCCGACGAGTATCCGTTCCTGAAGCCCGGCGAGCAGCGGATCAAGTTCGCCCTTGCGCCCGAGCGGGTCCACTACAACGCGCCCAACTAACCCCGGCTCGCGGCGATCTGCACGGCGCGCCGGCGTCGGCGGATCGGCGCCGGGCGCGACCGTGGCCTGCGACGGTGCAGATTGCGATACTTACGCGGCGCGATGACTCCCCCTCGCAAGCGACAGGTCAGACTGGTCGTCTCGCTGACGCTGGCGGTCCTGCTGGCGAGCGGCCTCATCTACACAAGCTTCTCCGCCGCCGATCCGGCGCTGCCGCCCAGCCAGCTGATGCGCCAGGGAAAGGCGGGGGCCGACATCCAGCTGACCGGAACCGTGGTCAAGCACTCGGTGGTTGACCTCTCGAGCGGCGCGGTCGAGTTCGAGCTGGCCGACCGCAGCGGCGGGGGACCGGCCGTGGAGGTCGACTACAGCGGCAGCGTGCCGCCGACCTTCGAGGCGGGGCGCGAACTGATCGTCACAGGTGAGCTGAAGGGGCACACCTTCGTCGCCCAGCCGAGCTCGATGGTCACGAAGTGCCCCTCGAAGTACAGCGCGGCGCCGAGATCGACGTGAGCAGGAGGGGCGGCTGATGGCCTTCGCCGGGCGCGTGGCGCTGGTGCTCGCGCTGGTCGTATCGATGTACGGCATCACGGCCGCGCTCTACGGGGCGCGCAAGGGGCGACGAGACTGGGTCGACTCGGGCCGGCGCTCGGTCTACTGCCTGGCCGCGATCCTGACGGTCGCGATGGCGATCCTCGAGATCGCCTTCATTCGCAACGACTTCTCCTACAACACCGTGGCGAACACGTCGAGCACGACGACGCCGCTGCTCTACCGCGCCGCAGCGATGTGGTCATCGCAGGAGGGATCGCTGCTGTTGTGGGTCTGGCTCCTGTCGATCTGGGCGAGCGTGGCGACGTTCATGACGCGCAACCGCCTGCGCGACATCGTGCCCTACGCGACCAGCGTGCTGCTCGGCTTCGGCGCGTTCTTCACGACCCTGCTGGTGTTCTTCGACTCGCCCTTCGCCCAGACGCACCCGGCTCCGGTGCAGGGAGCGGGTCTCGATCCGCTGCTACGCAACCCGAGCATGCTGATCCACCCGCCGATGCTCTATTCGGGCTACACCTTCTTCACAATTCCGTTTGCCTTCGCGGTGGGTGCGCTGATCGTGCGGCGCGTAGACGCCGACTGGATCCGCGTGACGCGTCGCTTCGCGCTCGCCTCGTGGCTGTTCCTGGGGATCGGGATCGTGCTCGGAGCACGCTGGTCCTACTACGAGCTCGGCTGGGGCGGGTATTGGGGCTGGGATCCGGTCGAGAACGCGGCGCTGATGCCATGGCTGATCAGCACGGCCTTCCTGCACTCCGTGATGATCCAGGAGAAGCGGGGGATGCTGAGAATCTGGAACGCCTCGCTGGTGCTCGGCGCGAGCACGCTCGCGATCGTCGGCACCTTCCTCGTGCGCTCCGGCGTGCTCAACTCGATCCACGCGTTCGGCGCCTCGACGCTCCAAATCCCGTTCGTGGCACTGATCTCCGCGATGACCGGCGGCTCGATCTACCTGGTCGTCAGCCGGCGCGAGGTGCTGCGCAGCGAGCACACGCTCGACTCGCTGTTTTCGCGCGAGGCCGCCTTCCTGCTGAACAACGTGGTGCTGGTCGGTCTGTGCTTCGTGGTCTTCTGGGGCACCTTCTTTCCCTTGATCTCGAAGGCGGTCACGGGGACCTCGGCAGCGGTCGGCCCGCCATGGTTCGATCGCTACACGGTCCCGCTCGCGCTGATCCTCGTGCTGCTCAGCGGGATCGGACCGGCGATCGCCTGGCGACGGGCGACGCTCGCCAACACGCGGCGCAACTTCCTGCTTCCGGTGGGAGCAGCCGCCGTCATGGCAGTCGCGGCCTACACCGTGGTGCCGATCGGCTCCTCGATCGGCGTCGTGCTGCTGTTCTGTGCGGCCACATTCGTGTTCGCGAGCGTCGGCCAGGAGTTCTGGCGCGGTTGGCGCGCGCGGCGCGCCACCTCCAGCGACTCGCCGCCGCTGGCGCTGCTCTCGATGGTGCGTCGCAACCGCCGGCGCTATGGCGGCTACATCGTCCACATCGGGATCGCGGTGCTGTTCGTCGGCGTCGCGGCCTCCGCGACGTTCCAGCACGAGCAGACGCTCAGCCTGCGGGTCGGGCAGTCCACACGGGTCGGCGCCTACACGATGAAGTACATGCGGGCGAGTGGATCGGTCGTCGCCGACCCCAACCACACCGGCGCGACGATGACGCTGGGGGCGGTGCTGCGCGTCACGCGCGGCGGGCACTACGTCGGCACGCTGCGTCCCAGCGCCGGCTACTATCCGGCGGCGATCGTGCCGGGGCTCGTCGTGGCAAGCCTGATATCCGGCGACGCCGTCGACCAGATCGGGTTGCAGTCCAGCTGGCGGCGTGACCTGTGGGCCGCGATCAAACCTCTGGGTAGGACACTGCCGGCGAACGGGACTCAGCTTCCTGAGGAGCGGCTCGTCAACCTGGCAGACGGGACCATCTCGCCGACGTTGTCCGCGACCGCGCAGTTGCAGACCGCCTATGTGGAACTCGGTTTGATCGTGGCGCACTACATCAAGTACCCGCCGACGGCGTCGTTCACGCTGATCGCCTCGCCGCTGGTGATGTGGATCTGGATCGGCGGGCTGATCGTCTTCCTCGGCGGCCTCACCGCGATCTGGCCGGCGCCATCGGCGCTGCGCAGCCGCCTGCGGGCGCGCTACCTCGCGCGTGTCGCGCAGGAGCTGGGCCGCGCCTAGGGCCGCCGGCCCAAGCGCGCGACGATGACGGCGCTGATCGCCGCGCTGTTGATCGGCGCGCTACTGGCGTTCGTGCTGTGGGCGCTGAGTGCCCCCTTCCGGGCGCGTGGCCCCGGCACCCAGCCCGGCGACTCCGATGCGCGACGCGCGCTCGAAAGCGCCAAGGAGTCCAAGTACTCAGAGATCCGCGACAACGAGACCGATTACCGGACCGGCAAGCTCTCGGACGAGGACTACCGGACGCTCGATCGCCAACTGCGAGCTGAGGCGGTGGAGATCCTGCGCGCGATCGACGAGCTGGATGCTTCGAATCCCGCCGTGAGCGATTAGACTGACGCCATGCAGGCGATTTTCTCGACGCTGCAGGTCGTGATTTGCGTCATCCTGGTGCTGCTGATCCTGATGCACTCGGGCAAGGACTCCGGCCTGTCGGGCGCGTTCGGCGTGGGCAGCGGGGCGGGACCGCTCGGTGGCGGATCGCTGGTCGAGCGCAATCTCAACCGCTGGACGATCTTCTTCGCGGTCCTGTTCGTCGCGAACACCATCCTGCTTCTGAAACATCCGTGGGGCGGATCAGGCTGAGCCGCCGCTGACGCGGAAGGCGCCGGCGCGCAACGCCGGGCACAGCACGCCCTTCGCGAAGCGCCGGCCGTACTGGTCAGTGTCGCTTACGAGGCGCTGCGCTGCGGTCAACTGCTCGGTGGCGGCAAGGATGCGCAGCGCCGAGTCGGTGAAACGCACGTCGTGCAGCGGGCGTCCGATCGCCCCGTCCTCGATCAGGAAGGTCCCGTCTCGCGTCATTCCCGTCAGCAGCGCGCGGCGCGGCTCGACCGTGTTGACATACCACAGGCGCGTCACGAACAGGCCGCGCTTGATCGGCGCGCAGAGCTCTTCGAGCGTGGCCGCGTCGCCGCCCGCCAGCACCAGATTGACGGGCTCGGGACCGTCGGGGCTGCCGCCCGGCGCGAGCGCGTGGCCGGTCGAGCTGGTGCGGGCCAGCGCCGCGGTGCGTGTGTCGTAGACGACCGCGTGGGCGATCCCGTCCTGGATCAGAGGCAGCGGGCGCTTCGGCACCCCCTCGGCGTCGAAGCTGCGTGGCAGTGTGCCCGGCACGCGCGTCGAGTCGGCGAGGTTGATACACGGGGCGGCGACGCGTGCACCGATCAACCCGCTCAGAGCGCCGCGCAGCTCGGTGTGGGCGAGGCCGTTGAAGGCGAGCGAGCCGAGGAAGTCGAGCAGCGTGCCGACCGCGGCGTGGTCGAGGACGACCGTGTACTCGCCCGGCGCCAGCGTTGCCGGATCGTCTCTGGTCACCTTCGCCACCGCGGCGGCAGCCAGCGCGGCCGCGTCGATCGTGCCGGCCGCCACGGCCGTCGATGTGGCGTAGCCGCTGCGTCCACCGTTATCGCGTGCGATCACCGTCATGCTGGCGTCGGTGACGCCGTCGGCCACCGCGACGCCGGTGCTCGATGCGATCGCGGTCGTCACCTCGCCGGCCGTCCAGATCCCGAACGCCTCGAGCCCGGCTTCGCGGCAACGCGCGAACGCAGCTGCAAGCGCGCAGCCGGCTGCGCCGGCGTCGAGTGTTGCGGTGGCTGGGTCGTAGCCGCGGTGCGCGGTGGTCGGGGCCGGCTGGGGAAGTCCCGGATAGGCTCCGGGACCGCTGCGCGCCGCGGCCGTTGCGGCACCGCGGGCGAGTCGCGCCGCGTCCTCCAACCCCTCATCGTCGACCTGGTTGGTAGAGGCCGCGCCGGTGTGCCCGTCGAGCACACACAGCATCTCAACCGAGGTGTCGTCGATCACGGTTGCCTGGGTCGCGGTGGAACGCGCGAACCTCGAGAACAGCGACCGTTCGTGCGTCACCGTGGCCTGGGCCTGGTCGCCGCCCAAATGGGCGAGCGCGCGGTGGGCGAGTGCGAGCTCGCCTTCGCCGTTCACCGCAGGACCCCGACCTCTACATCCCTGAAGCGGGCGGGCGGCGTGCCGTGCGAGACGTGCGCGTACTGCCCGGGCTCGCCCTTGCCACAGTTGAGCAGTCCCCACAGTCGCCACGCCGGCGCGCTCGCGACGGCATCGAGCGAGTTCCAAAACTGCGGCGTGGCGCCGGCGTAAGTGGGGTTGCGCAACAGCCGGCCGAGCTTTCCGTCGCGGATCTCGCGGCCGATCTCGGTGCCGAACTGGAAGTGCAGCCGGCGATCATCGATCGACCACGAGCGGTTGGTCTCCATGTAGACGCCGCTTGGCACGTCCGCGATCAGCTGCTCGAGTGTCCCTGCGTCGCCGGGCTCGAGTGACACGTTCGTCATCCGCACGATCGGCTGGCGCGCGAAGCCGTCGGCGCGGGCCGCGCCGCCCGAGGCCGCGCCGATCGCCGCGGCCGACTCGCGGTCCGACAGCGTTGCCCGTAGGACACCGTCCTCGATTAGCATCGTGCGCTGCGCGGCGACGCCCTCGTCATCCCAACCGAACGAGCCCAGACCGCCCGGGAGCGTCGCGTCCGCACTGATCGCCAGCAGCGGCGAGCCATAGCGCAGCGTGCCCACGTCGGTCGGCGAGACCCAGCTCGCCCCGGCGTATGAGGCCTCGCCGAGCAGGATTCGGTCGAGCTCGAGCGCGTGGCCGATCGACTCGTGGATCTGCAGCGCGAGCTGCTCGTCGCCGACCACCAGCGTCGTGCGCCCGGCCGGGCACGGCGCGGCGCTCAGCAACGCGAGCGCCTCCTCGGCGACCCGCGGAGCATGCGCGGGCAAATCGAGCGCCAACAGGTGCTCGTGGCCGGCCAGCGCGACCGATCCGCCGTGACCGCTCGGGTAGGAGCGCAGCTGCGACTCGCCGTCCGCCGCGGCGTAGGCGCTGATCCCGCCCCCGCACTCGGTGCGCTCCTGCGTGAATGCGGCGCCGTCGCTGGAGGCGAAGGCGACGACGGTGCGGATTGCAAGCGACTCGGCGACGCCCCGGACGATGCGCGGATCGCCGCGCATCAGCGCCTCGGCCTTCAGCAGCAGCTCAAGGCGCTCGTCCAGCGAGAGCGCGAAAGGATCGATCTTGCAGGCGCTAGCCCAATGGCCGCGAGCAGGGGAAACCGCAGGCCACGGAGCGCGCGGCGACGACGCCGGCAGCGCTCGCGCGATCGCCACCGCGCGAGCGAGCGCCAGCTCGAGCCCTGTCTTGGTCGCCTCGCGTGTGGCCGCGAAGCCGAATCCGTGTCCGGGGACGGCGACGCGGATGCCGACACCCTCGTCGCTCGTGCACTCAATCCCGTCGACGCAACCGGCGCTGACGCGCAACTGCTCCGACGTGCGCTCGACCCAGCGCGCCTCAACGTACTCGCAGCCCGCCGGCGGGCTGGCTGCGAGTTCGCGCAGGAGTGCGAGTGGCGTCAGCCGCTCGCTCCGCTCGCCGGCGTGACGCCGAGCAGGTCGATGACGAAGATCAGGGTTGCGCTCTTCGGAATCGTCGGTGGCTCACCCTTCGCGCCGTAGGCCAGTGAGGGTGGGATGATCAACTCGCGCCGGCCGCCGACGCGCATGCCGACGATGCCCTGGTTCCAGCCCAGGATCACCGGAGCAGTGCCCAGCGGTCCGGGAACGGTATAGGTCGCCTTGCGGTTCCAGGAAGCGTCGAACACCTTGCCGTTGCTGTAGAGCGCTCCGACGTAGTTGACCGTGACGGTGTCGCCAGCGGCGGCGGTCGTGCCGGTACCGGTGATCAGGTCGGTCTTGACCAGCGCCTTGGGTGCGGCGCCGGACGGGACCGTGATCTTGGGCTCGGTTGCGAGCGCTCCGGTCTTTGGCGTGGTTATTGCCGGCGTCGTGCTGGTGGCGGTCGTCGAGGTCGAGGTCGAGGTTGCGGAGTAGGTCAGCGTCTGCGACGTCGACGGCGGAAGCTGGATGTGGGCGGTGTCGGAGTTGTTCGTGGAGGAGCCGCAGCCGGCGATCAGGCCGGCGGCGATCGCGGAGCAGATGGCGAGGTATCGGGATGACATGACCAGCAGGCTATAGGTTCAGGCGGCAGCACGGTGCCAGAGCCGCGGCCGAAGCCGGTCCGCGTGGCGGCCGCTAGGATGCGGCCGTGAGTGCGGTGGCGGGAGTCGAGGCGACGGACGACGTGCGCCGTTGGCGGCCCGTGGCGGCATACGCGATGCTCGCCGCGGCGACGCAGCTGCTGTGGCTCACGTTCGCGCCGCTGACGACGGCGAGTGCGCACCACTACCACGTGTCCGAGACGGCGATCGGCTGGCTGGCCGAGATCTTCCCGCTGTTCTACGTGGTGCTCGCGCTGCCGGCCGGGCGGCTGCTCGACCGCGCCTTCCACCGATGGCTGGCGGTCGGCGCCGCGCTGACCGCGCTCGGCGGACTCTCCCGGCTGATCGCGCCCGACTTCGCCTGGGCGCTGCTCGGTCAGCTACTCGTCGCGGTCGGCCAGCCGCTCGTGCTCAACGCCGTGACGAAGGTGGCGAGCGAGCACCTGCCACCGCGTCTGCGGCCGCACGGGATCGCCGTCGGTTCGGCCGGCATCTTCCTGGGGATGTTGCTGGCGCTGACGCTCGGCACGCTGTTCGGCGGCGCGCACCTGGAGGCGCTGCTGGAAGCGGAGGCTGCCTTCGCGGTCCTCGCCGCCGGGGCGCTGCTGTTCGAGATGCGCCACCGCGACGCTGGCGAAGAAGACGAGCCGGACGTGGCGCTCGGGATCGTCGCCTTGCGAGAGGTCTGGGCCGATCGCAACGTACGCGTGCTCTGCGGCCTGTTGTTCATCGGTTTCGGGGCTTTCGTCGCGCTGACGACGTGGCTGCAGGCGCTGCTCCACAACTACCGCATCTCCTCGACCACGGCCGGCGGGCTGCTTGTGGCGATGGTGCTCGCCGGTGCGCTCGGCGCCGCGGTGCTGCCGCCGCTGGTGGTCAGCCGCAAGGCTGAACGGAGCATGGTCGCCGGCGCCATCATCGTCACCGTCACGGGCGCGGCACTGCTGGCGTTCGAGCACGTCGTGGCGATCGACGCAGTCATCCTGGTAGCGATCGGGTTGCTGCTGCTCACCCTCCTGCCCGTGATCCTGGAGCTGAGCGAGCGCCGAGCCGGCGCCAACGCCGGGACCGTGACCGCGCTGCTTTGGCTCGCGGGCAACGCCGGCGGGCTCGTCATCGCCCTGCTCGTCGCGGTCCTGGTGCATCACCCGACGCCGGCCTTTCTCGCGCTGGCGCTGGTCAGCCTGTGCGCGGCGCCGCTTGTGCTCGCGCTGTCAACCGACTAGCTAGTTGACCGGGCAGTCATTTGCCCACCACCTGGTGACGGAATGGCGGCGCAGCCGTCCGCGCCGCGTGATTGGATTCGCGATCATGGAGGAGCAGGTGGCAGCGGACAAGGAGTCCGAGTCGGTTGGCAACCGGGTCGACGACCAGCACGCTCGCGAGCGTGAGGCGCTACGGCGTCGCGTGCGCGAGTCGTTGTTGCGCTGCCCGGGTGCTGAGACCTCGCGACCCTCGTAGGTAGCGACTGCTCAGCCGAGCCCGCCGCGGCGGTTGCGGCGCGACGTCTTGGGCCCCAGCCGGGCGGTCCGTGGACCGTCTTCGAAGCGCTACTGCGAAGGGCGAGGCGCGGACGCGGTATAAAGCGAAGTACACGTTCTCGTGGTCCGCATGCGCAACCTCCCGCTCGACAGCCCACTCGGTGACCAGCAGCTTCGCGGCTCGCGCACCGATGTGTTGCGTGCCTCGCCGCCGATGTTTCGCAGCGCGTGGCTCGACCGCCTGTCGCGCGTGCATCCGGTGGTGCCGCCACTGATCTTCGGCCCGGCGATCGTCGTGCTCACCGTGGTCGCGCTCTCCGGGCAGTCGGTGCCGCGTACGCTGCTCGGCGCACTCGGCGGCTACATCGCCTGGACCTTCAGCGAGTACTGGATCCATCGGGCGATCTTCCACTTCGAGCCGGAGGAGGGGATCGGCGCGCGGCTGCACTGGATGGTGCACGGCGTCCATCACGACCATCCGAACGACCCGCTGCGACTCGTGATGCCGCCCGCAGTGTCGGTGCCGCTAGCGGTGCTTTTCCTCGTGGTCTTCGTCGCGATTTTTGGTACGCCGCTCGGCTGGGCTGTGGGCGCCGGGTTCCTCGCCGGATACCTCGCCTACGACATGCTGCACTACGCGCTGCATCACCACCGCCAACCGCGCACTGCGCTCGAGCGCCGTCTGCGCGAGTTGCACATGCGCCACCACTTCGAGGACGAGACGCACGGGTACGGCATCAGCGCGCCGTGGTGGGACATCGTCTTCGGAACCTTCGGGCAGCGTCGCAGCCGCTCCTGACGCTTGCGAGGGCAGCACGCGACGCAAGTTCGGCTTGAGTGCTCCGCGCGGGCGCGCCGGACACGCACCCGCTCCCGGCGCGCCCGCTCCTGACGCGCGCGCAAGCGACCGCCGGGGAGACACGAGCGCTTCTAACGGTCGACGGGCGGTGGGCCCGTTGAGCTACCGGCGGTTGCGGAGGACGCCGCCGTGCGATAGAATGCTTGCTGATAAGCAAGTTTATGAACAAGAACGACACGATACGGGGCGGCGACGAGGACGCGGCCGCGAGGCTGCGGGCGGCGATCGGGCGGCTGTCGCGACGCTTGCGCGAGACGAAGGCTGGCAGCGGGCTGACGCCGACGCAGATCTCGGTGCTCTTCACGGTGGTCCGCGACGGGCCGCTGCCGCTCACTGAGCTGGCCAATCGCGAGGCGCTCAACCCGACGATGCTCTCGCGGGTGCTGGGGTGTCTGTGCGAGGCGGGCCTCGCGCGTCGAACCACCGACACCGCCGACCGCCGAGTCGCGCTCGCCGAGGCGACTGCGGCGGGAAGGCGGTTGCGCGAGCGGATCCAGCGCGAGCGCAGCGCTGCGCTGGCCGTTCACCTCGCCGCGCTCGAGCCTGCCGCTCGGGAGGCGGTTCTCGGCTCGATCCCGGCACTCGAGACGCTGGCGGAGCGGCTGCGTTGAACATGTCACCGCATCACGCCCAGGAGGCGCTGCGCGACACGGGCAGGCGCACCTTCGCGGCGCTCGCGGTGCCCAACTACCGCCGTTTCTTCGTCGGTCAGGCCACGTCGCTGATCGGCACCTGGATGCAGATGGCCGCGCAATCCTGGCTCGTGCTCTCGCTGACCGGCTCGGCGACGGCGCTCGGCGTGATCGTGGCTCTGCAGACGCTGCCCGTCCTGCTGCTCGCCCCCTATGGCGGCGTGATCGCCGACCGCGTCGACAAGCGCCGCCTGATGGTCGCCCTGCAGACCGCGATGGGGCTGCAGGCGCTGATCCTGGGCGTGCTGACGATCACCGGATCGGTGCGGCTGTGGGAGATCGGCGTGCTGGCAGTCGTGCTCGGCCTGAACAACGCGTTCGAGAACCCAGCACGCCAGTCGTTCATGCTGGAGATGGTGGGGGCCGACACGCTGCGCAACGCGGTCAGCCTCAACTCGGTCCAGGTGAACGTTGCCCGCGCTGTCGGACCGGCGGTGGCGGGCGTGCTGATCGCGACCGTCGGCACAGGGGAGTGCTTCCTGATCAACGCCGCCAGCTTCGTCGCCGTGGTCGTCTCGCTGGTCTCGATGGAGCGCTCCAAGCTCTACCCGACGCCGCCGGCGCCGCGTGCGTCGGGCCAGTTGCGCGAAGGGCTTAGCTACGCACGGGCGACGCCGGAGATCATCGTGCCGCTACTGATGATGGCGCTGGTCGGCACGCTGGCATATGAGTTCCAGGTCTCGCTTCCCGTGATGGCGAGCCATGCGCTGCACGCTGGAGCCGAGGGCTACGGCTTCATGACGGCCGCGATGGGCGTGGGGGCGATCGTCGGCGGGCTGGTTGTGGCGGCCCGCGGTCGCACCGGCCTGCGCCCGGTGACGCTGGCTGTGATGGCGTTCGCGATCGCGCTCGCGCTGGCCGCGCTCGCGCCGACGCTGGCGGTCGAGCTGATCGCGCTGGCGCTCGTCGGCGGCGCGAGTGTGTCGTTCATGTCGAGCGGCAACTCGACGCTCCAGCTCGCCGCCGACCCCGCGATGCGCGGCCGCGTGATGGCGCTGTGGTTCGTGGCGCTGCAGGGCACGACGCCGATCGGCGGACCGCTGATCGGGGTGGTCATCAGCTTGGCGGGCGCACGCACGGGCCTCGGCGTCGGCGCGCTCGCCTGTGTGCTCGCGGCCGGGATCGGACTCGGGGCGCGGCGGCGCCTGCGACGCGCGAACGGATCGCCGCTGTCGGCTCGAGCATCGGCCGCCGGCGTCTCCTACGGCGGCGCCGCCACGCCGAGCTGATCGAGCCCGCATTGCGTCGCGTGGGCCGCGCCGGGGCGTTGCCGCCGGCTACGGCGTCGAGATCTCGATCG
>PMKB01000199.1 GCA_003157595.1 Solirubrobacterales bacterium | reverse complement strand
GCTCCGGCGGCGGCGGCGGCTCGGGCGGCGGCGGCGCTGGCGGACCAAGCTTCGCGTTCTACATCGCGGATGCGGGCGTCTCGGCCGTCAACATGAACAACGCGACCTTCGCCAACGGCGTCGGCGGCAGCGGCGGTGCCTCGGGTGCATCCGGCGGCGAGTCCAACACGGCGCCACCTGGCGCGAGCGGACCGTGCAGCGGGGCGTGTCCGAGCCTGCCCATCGTGCTGCCGGCCGTGGCACTTCTGAGCGGGCATCAGATCACGACGGAGCTGCGGTGCCACGCCAGCTGCCACGGCACAGCCTCGGTGCATCTCCTTCCGGCGAGCTCGGCGAAGCCCCCGGGCGCGCTGCTGACTGCGCTCACATTCAAACTCCACGGCAGCGCCGTCAGCACCGTCCATATGACGCTCAGGCCGAGCGCGCTCGCCTTGCTCGCCAAGACACAGCGCCTCGCCGTCCAGCTAACCGTCGTCGTGAGCGTGGGGCAGGGCCGTCCGAGCACCTTCGTCAGCACGCTCGAGTTGACGCGCAAGCTTCCTGCGCCACAGCACAAGGCGGCGTCGGCGCGCGTGTCGGCCGCCCGCCGCACGTGAGTCCCTACAGCGCCTGGCCGTTCCTGTCGGACCCGAACCACCCGTTCCTCTCCGCGGTCTGGGCCGTCCTAATCCACGGGGGCATCGGCGTGCTGTGCGTCGCACCGCTCATTTGGCGCAGCGATCACCGCATTCGCTACGCCGTGCTTGCCTTCGTCGGCGGTTCGGTACTCGATGTCGATCATTTCATCGCGGCCGGAAGTCTCAATCTGCACACGATCGAGACGATGTCGGGACGACCGGCCACCCACTCGTTCGGCTTCGTGATCGTGCTCGGCGTGCTCACGTTGCTCCTGACGCGACGGTGGATTGCCGCCTGGGCGGTATTCGCGGTGAACCTCACACACGTCCTGTTCGACGCCGCCGGTGGCGGCGTGCAGGTCCTCTACCCCCTGGCGCACCCTGTCGGGCTGCCCTGGCTCGCCTGCCCGATCGGGACCCTGGCGCTGTTCGGCGTGAGCGCCGTTCTCGCCGGCGGCCTCTCACGGCCGCGACGTCTGGACCGCAGCCGTCAGGGCGTCGCGCACGTCGGCTGGTAGGCATGCGCGCGATCCAGATTCTCGGCCCCGGCCGGATCGAACAGGTCGAGATCCCCGCGCCGGTGCCCTCGGCCGACCAGCTGCTCGTGGCGGTCCGCGCGTGCGGCGTGTGTCGCACAGATCTGCACCTGCTCGACGGCGAGGTGGCGATCCCGCACCCGCCGATCGTGCCGGGCCACCAGATAGTTGCCACCGTCGTGGCCGCCGGCGAGCGAGCGGACGCCGACGAGCCGCTTGCGCCCGGCGCGCGCGTCGGGATCCCATGGCTTGGCTGGACCTGTGGCAAATGCCGCTACTGCCGCAGCGGAAGGGAGAACCTCTGCGATCTCGCCCGCTTCACGGGTCGCGACATCGATGGTGGCTTTGCGGAGTTCGCCGTCGTCGACCGGCGCTTCTGTTTCGCGCTGCCGGACTCCTACGGCGATCTCGAGGTCGCGCCCCTCTTGTGCGCCGGGTTGATCGGCTACCGCGCGCTACGGCTCGCCGGTGACGGCGAGCGGCTCGGCCTCTACGGCTTCGGCGCCTCTGCGCACATCGTGGCCCAGCTCGCTCGCGCGGAGGGCAGAAGCGTGTACGCATTCACCCGGCCGGGCGACACCGGCACCCAGGAGTTCGCGCGGGGTCTCGGCGCCGTGTGGGCCGGAGGGTCGCTGGAGCAACCGCCGGCGCAGCTCGACTGCGCGATCATCTTCGCCGCGGCCGGTGAGCTGATCCCTGCCGCGCTGTCTGCCGTGTGCAAGGGCGGGGTCGTGGTCTGCGCCGGGATTCACATGTCGGAGATCCCCGCCTTCTCCTACGACCTGCTGTGGGGCGAACGCGTCGTTCGCTCCGTCGCCAACCTCACGCGCCGCGACGCCGAGGAGTTCTTCGATCTGGCTGCGCGGCAGCCGATCGCCACCAGCGTGTCGCGCTATCCTCTGGACGGCGTGGCTGAGGCGCTCGAGGACCTTCGTCAAGGGCGCTTCGCCGGCGCGGCCGTGATCGACGTCAGCGGCTCAAAATAGAATCAGAGGCGGTTCCGGGAGAAGCGCAGCGAACGCGCTACGCTTGTAGTCGTCGTCCGTTCGGTTATCTGCCGATTCTCCCCTGCGCGCGGCGCCTTGGTTTGTGAGATTCGGCAGAGAGGCCACAATGGCCGCCGCCACTGATGGAACTGTTGGGCACGGAGCGCTCGCCGCCGCTATCTCCAATGGCATGGTCGGGCTGATGCACCGCTACACGGGCCGTGGCCCGGTGCGGGCGAGAACCACGATCGACGAGAACCTCGTTGTGTGCGTCCTCGGCGACACCTTGACGAAGGCTGAGCAAAGCCTCGTCGATGCGGGCCGCGAGAAGCTCGTGCTCCACGGTCGACGGGCGATCCAGGATGCGCTGGCCGACGACGCGATCGAGCTCGTGACAGGACTCACGGGCCGCGAGGTCGTGGCGTTCATGAGCAACAACAACGTCGATCCTGATCTCGGGATCGAGACCTTCATCCTCGCCCCGGTCGCAGCTGCCTAGCGTCGCGCCGCTACGAGGAGCCGTTTTACGCGGCGCGGCCTCCCACGCCGGCGCGATGCATCGCTGATCCCTCGAGCGGGCTCTCGTGCCAGCCTCAGCTGCTGCCGTACCAGGTGTCGGTGAAGCCGGACCCCGCGATCGGGCCGGGAAGCGCGAGCAACGTGTTGGTGTTGATGTTGCTCGTCATCTGGATCGCGCTGGCGGACAGGCTGGGGCTCGAGATCGACTCACCGTCGGCCGTGGCGCCGCTGAAGGTCACCGAGCCGAAGTCGGCCAGCGGGAGGACCTTGCACGAGGAGCCGGAACAGGGCGCTTCGGCGATCCACTCCGCCGACGAGTTGGACGGCAGCGGCAGGGTCGCCACCACCTCGGGTGTCGAGTACGTCCAGTGCTCGGTCGCATCGACGATGGACAGCGTGTAGACGGAGCCGACCACGGACACGCTCGCCGACAGGGCATCGCCGGACAGGACGGGATGGGACGTCGGATCGAGGGTCACGAGCGGGGCCGGAACCATCTCGAGCCATGCGTAGTAGACGGGGTGACTGGGCACCCGCTTCGTCCCCTTGGTGCAGTCGGCGTCCGTACCGATCTGCTCCACGGTGTGGTCGGTCGAGACGAACCCGTCGCCCAT
>PMKB01000031.1 GCA_003157595.1 Solirubrobacterales bacterium | reverse complement strand
GTAGTCGACATCGCGTGGCCAGCCCGGATATCTTTGTATATACTTTGATGATGAAGGTCGTGAAGGTCCGCCGAGTGGGCAACAGCAACGTCGTGTCCATCCCGCGCGAACTCGAGTCGCGCGGCTACGCGCCGGGAACGTCCGTCCTGATCGAAGAGCTCGAGAGCGGCGAGCTGCGGATCATGCCCGCCGAGGAGGTTCGCGCCCGCATCCGGGACGTCGGTCGACGTGTGGTCGACGAACACGCCGAGGCACTGCGGATTCTGGCGGACCACGATCCGAACAGCGGGCCTCCCACACCGTAGCCGCGTGGCTGGTTCGCGGGGCCCAGAGAACAAGCCGGTCTGGCTTGAGTTCGCCGACGCGCTCGAGCTCTACGCGGCGATCATCGGTTGCACGGCGCAGCAGGCTGTCGATCAGCTCCGCGACCGCGCCGGGCTCGAGAGCGCGCTTGGACGCCCGCGTAACTACCTGCTCTACGAGCAGGCGGATCTCGCTCTCCAGGCGCCGCCCTCGCGCATGGCGTCGCTGAGAGTCAGACGTTCATCGATGGCAACAAGCGACTCGCGTTCGTCGCGATGCTCACCTTTCTCGAGATCAACGGCCTCTCCGTGGACGCGCCGGACCCCGAACTCGCGAAATGGATCCTCAGCCTGAGTGCCGGTTCGACGCCCGGGGATCTCGCAGATCTGATCCGCTCGCGCTTGCGCGCCGTCGCGTAGACAGCCGAACCTATCGGCGCACCGTCTCCGGGCTACACCCAACGCGACTTGCGGCCTCTTCGACGTGACCACGATGACAAAGCAGCACTGAGCGCCGGCCGCCAGACGCGCCGCGTACTCGGCCGATCGTTAAGGACAACGGAGGGCCTCGTTGTCCCGAAGCCAGCGGAAATCCGCCCAAATCAGCCGATAGTTAGCTCCGGACCCCGTACCGCTAACACGCAATTTTGCAGGCAGAACGCGCTGTTTCAGGCGCACCGACGCGTCGCCTTGTAAGCGATAGGTCAGGGGTTCGAGTCCCCCTCTCCGGCTTGGAGCCCGGGGGCGCGTGTGGAGCCCTGCGGGCTGCGAGTGCTGCGCCCTCATTGGACGGGAGTCTCCCTCCGCCGCGCGGCCGCGGCGGAGGGAGCGATGCGCTGTCCGGCTGCCGCTGTGGCGGTCACGCTGCGCATGGGCCTCATGTGTTCAGAGTCCGGCAGGGAAGTACGACACCTCCTCGTCGGACCCGTCGGGCACGTAGACGGTGCCGCGGGCCAGATCCACAGCCGGGTTGCCGGGGTTGCCGCCGAGCTGCACGGTGACCGGGGTCTGTCCACATCCCCATGTGAAGGTTCCCCGGCACGTCGCACCGTTGTAGACATCGGCGTCCGAATAGAACGGGGATGAGACATAGACCTGGTCGGTCGCCTGGTCGACGGCGATCTGAGAGGGTGCAGTTCCGAGCCCGAGCGTCGGCGGCGACTGGCCGCAACCCGACAGCTTCGTGACGTTGCACGTGGCCCCGTTGATGACCGACACGTCGCTGTCGCTCGGACCGTCGTTCTGATTGATCGCGTACACGGTGTCGGTGAGCTCGTTGATCGCGAGTCCGCTCGGAGACGAGCCGACCTTGATCGCCGCCACCTGATTGCAGCCCGTCACGTGTGTGGCATTGCACGTGGCCCCGTTGATGACCGAAACGGTGTTGCTTCCGTTCCCGCTGTTGGTCGCGTAGATCGTGTCGGTCTTCTCGTCGACCACATAGTCGTCGGGGATGTTTGTGCCGCCGATGCTCAGCGTCTTAGTCGAGGCGCAGCCGGACTGCTCGACCCCGTTGCACGTCGCGGTGTTGATCATCGAAACGCTGCCGTCACCGACGTTAGCCACATACGCGGTGTCGTTGGCGTCGTCGACAGCGACGCCGACCGGGACCGGGCCGACGCTGATCGGCGACAGGTGCTGCGCGCAGCCGGAGCTGTTCGCGGCGTTGCACGTCGCTCCATCGATTAGCGCGACGGTGTTTTCTCCCAGGTTGTTGGGTGCCAGGTCCGCCACGTAGATCGTGTCGGTCTTCTGGTCGACGGCCACCCCGCCGGGGAAGGTCCCAGCGGCGACCGTCGGCCAACTCTGGCCACAGCCGAACACCACGAATGCGTTGCACCTCGCGGTGCCGATCACCGACACGTCGTTGCCGTCCGCATTCGCGACGTAGAGCGTGCCGGTCGCCTCGTTGACAGCGCTGCCGCCCGGCCCGGGCCCGGCGGTCGTGGTCGGCGCGTCGTGCCGGCAGGCGAGCGGTCGCGTGAGGGTGCACGCCGCACCGTTGATCACCGACACGGTGTTGGCGCCGTTGTTTGCCACGTAAATCGTGTCGGTTGCGATGTCGATGTCCATGTAGCCGGGGAAGTAGCCGGTCGCGACGACCGGTGGGTGCTGGGCGCAGCCGGCCGTGTCGAGCGCATTGCAGATCGCGCCATCGATGATCGAGAGCGTGCTGTCGTTCTGATTGACCACGAACACCGACTGGGTGACCGGGTCGACGAGGACGCCGTCCCCGTTGCTGCCGACCGGCACCGTCGCGGGCGTCTGGCCACACCCCGAGGTCACCGCAGCGTTGCAGGTGGCGCCGTTGAGCACGGCGAGGGCGCCGGAGCCGAGGTAATTGGGCATCGCGACATAAATCGTGTCGGTGGCCTCGTCGACCGCTGCGGCGATGGGGCCGCCGCCGACTGTGAGGCGCGAGGGAGTGTTCGCGCAGCCCGTGGTGACGGATGCGTTGCACGTCGCGCCGTCGATCACCGACACGGTGCCGTCGCCCGAGTTCGGCACGTAGATCGTGTCCGTTGCTTCGTCCACCGCCGGCACCGCGGGGGCCGCCCCGACGGTGACGGTGGCCGGCGTCTGGCCACAGCCGGAGGTCGTGGTTCCGTTGCAGGTCGCGCCGTCGATCACCGACACCGTGTTGAGGTTCACGTTCGCCACGTACACCGTGTCGGTGGCGTCGTCGACCGCCACGCCGTCGGTGCCGTCGTTGGTTGTGCCGGACACCGTGATGGTCTCCGGCACCTGGCCGCAACCGGTCGACACCGATGCGTTGCACGTCGCGCCGTTGACCACAGATATCGTGTTGCTGAACAGGTTGACCAGGTAGAGCGTGTCCGTGTCCTGATCGATGGCGGCGTCGATCACGCCGCCGTTCCCTGACGTGTCAACCGTGATAAGCCCCGGGTGTGCGCCCGCGCAACTCGTTGTGATGAGCGCGTTGCAGGTAGCCGTGTTGATCACCGAGACCTGCCCGTCATATTGGTTCACGACGTACGCCGTGTGCGTCGCCTGATCGACCGCGACGGCGAACGGGCCGCTCCCCACCCCGACGGCCGGTGCAGCGCTGGCGCCGAAGCCGCCAAACCCGAAGTGTGGCAGCCGCAGCCCGCCGAAGAGCGGCAGCCGCAGCCCGCCCAAGACGGAGCCGAACCGGGTGTTGGTGAACCGCATGGCCGATGCTGCCGCTGCGCGGTTGCCGCCGACGCGAGTCGCCGCCGCGCCTGCGCAGCCCTTGCCGGCGCACTCGCCGGGGGTGTTGGCGCTGAACGCGCTGTTGGTGAGGGTCAGCTTGAAGTTGGTGAACACCCCGCCGCCCTGGAGCTTGGCGTTGGCGCTTCCGCTGAGTGTGTTGTGGGTAACGTTGCTGTTCACCAGGGTCAGTGGTCCACCCGGTGGGCCGTTTGGCACCGCTACGTCCCCGATGCCGCCGCCCAGAGCTGTTCCGGTGGCTCCCGTGGCCTTGGCGGTGTTGCCGCTCACGGGCGTGTTGCGCAGCGACACTGGCGAGATCCCGTAGTCGATTCCGCCGCCGATGGCCGACGCGTTCCCGTGCGGGCTCGTGGCGGACAGTCGGTTGCCCTGGATGACGCTGTTGCTGATCGACCCGGGGCCGAAGATCATCGAACCGCCCTCGGCGCTCGCGGGACCGTGCGCGGAGCTGACCGTGACGGTGTTGCCGGTGAAGCGCGTGTTGTTGACGGTGGCGGCTAGGAACTGGCCCGCGCCCGAGTTGCCGTCGCTATCCGCCGACGACGAGCCGAGCGACACTGCGCGAACGTGGTTGTCAGCGATCACATCGCCGCTCAACGTGACGTTGACATCGGTGTGCAGGGCTCCGGAGTCTGCGTTCGCGCTGCCACCTGTGTTGGTCTGGGCCACCGAATTGCTCGAGATCGTGGTGTTGCTGATTGTCGCCGTGCTGCTCGGGTGGACGTGAATCGCTCCGGCGATCGCCCCTGAAACGACGCTGTCTGGCTCCGCCGTCGTGGCGGTCGCGCTGTTGCGTGTCAACGAACTACCCCGGATGGTCAGAGCGCCCTTCAGCACGTCGATCGCACCGGCGTTGGCGAACCGGCCATTCGGCGCCATCACACCTGTCTGGTTGCCGGTTAGCGTCGAGTCGACGATTGTCAACGATCCCATCTCGTTTTCGATCCCGCCACCGGCGCCGTCGCTCGCCAATGGGGAGACGGAGCTGTTGTCGCTGACCGTCGTTTTGGTGAGTGTGAGGTTGCCTGTATTGTCAATGCCCCCACCGTAGGCGGCTGCAAACTTGCACACGCCGCCCGGGCAGGTGGCTCCCGAGGGAGACGGGATGAGGGTGGTCGGCGCGACGCTGTTGCGCGTGATGACGCTGTTGGCGATCGTGACGGTCGCACCGGGCGTCCCGGCGCTGCCGTGCTTGAGGTTGTCCGGTGTGACCTCGACACCGCCGCCCGCCGCAACCACACCGGCCTTTCCGTAGAGGGCGACCGATTGGGGACTCGAGTGCGCGACACCTCCGGTGATCGTCACCCCGGTGATCGAGACCACGAGCTTGCTCGTTCCCTCGCCAGATCCGATCGTCACCACCGGCCCCCCGCCAGAGATGATCGTTGCTCCAGCACCCGCCCCTGCGAGCGTGAGACTCGTGTTGATCGTGAAGCCGCCTTGGTATGTGCCGGCTGCGACGGTGACGGTGTCGCCGCTCTGCGCGGCCGCGACCGCAGGTGCGATCTGGCTGTAGGTGCACCCGCTCGGGCAGACCTGCAACGTCGTAGCCGACGCCTGGCTCGCCGAGACCATCAGGACGTACGCCATGGTCGCTGCCACGATGAGCGCGCCCGCCCGCGTCGCGGTCGCCGCTTTCGGTCCTCGATACTCAGCTCGGCTTCGGCGCATTCTCATCTCAGTGGCCTCCAGGTCCGCTGTGGGTCCGCTCGACAGCGGACGTGTTGACGATGCGCCGACGCTACGTGCGAACGCGCCGCGCCGAAACAGGGCCGACCCTCAACGCACTCAGGGCGTGCCCTGAAGTTGCCTGCTCAGCTGCGCAGAAAGCGCAGGACCGCGAGCACGCGGCGGTGTTGGTCGCTCGTGTCGGGCAGGTCCAGCTTCGCGAAGATCTGCCGTACGTGGCTCTCGACGGTCTTGCCGCTCAGCACGAGATGCTCGGCGATGCCCTGGTTGGAGTGTCCTTCTGCCATCAGCGCAAGCACCTCGCGCTCGCGGTTGGAGAGGACGGCCAGGGCTTGCGCCGGTCGCGGACGTTTCACCAGCCCGGCGACGATGGTGGGGTCGATCACGCACTCGCCGGCCGCTATGCGCTCGAGCGCGTCGATGAGCACGGCCATGTCCGAGACGCGTTCCTTGAGGAGATAGCCGAGCCGCCCCGGATGCTCCGCGAGCAGCCGGGTGGCGTAGCGCGAGTCGACGTAGTGCGAAAGGAGCAGCACGCCGACGTTCGGGTGCTCGTCGCGGATCCGCTCCGCGGCGACAACGCCCTCGTCGCTTTGGCCTGGGGGCATCCGGACGTCAACGACGGCGACGTCGGGTTGGCTCAGCGCGACGCTTCGCAGAAGCTCGTCCGAGTTGCTGGCCTTGCCCACGACCGTCACGCCGGCTTGGCGTAGCAGCGTCGTCAGGCCCTCGCGAATGAGCATGCTGTCATCGGCCACCACTACGCGCATGGAAGCTCCGCTCTGATCAGCACGCCTCCGTCGGACGTGGACTCGACTGTGAGCAGGCCGTCGAGCGCTCTCACGCGGTCGACCACAGAGACCAGATCCGCGAGCGCCCGCTGCGGCGAGTCCTCACCGCGATCCTCGACCTCGACGACGAGCTTGCCGTCCGCCAGCTGCGCCTGAACGCCCGGTGCCGGGCCGCGCTCGCGTGCGGCCGCCCGGCGAGTCGCCTCCTCGACGAGCACATACGCCGCGACCTCCACGGACGGTGGCAGGCGCTGCGCGGGAAGAGCGCCAAGTTGCATCGGCGCGCCTTCGGCCAGCGCCTCCACCGCGGCCGCAAGCCCCTCATCGCTGAGCTCCACGGGATGAAGGCCATGGGCCAGCTCGCGAAGCTCGGTGATGGCGCGATCCAACCTGTCGCCGGCCTCGCGCAGCGACGCGCCCGCGGCGCCGGCACCCTGCTCGTCAAACGCGCTCTGCGCCATTCGCAGCGCGATCGCGAGGCTCACGAGCCGCTGCTGCGCGCCGTCGTGAAGATCGCGTTCGAGCGTCCGGCGCTCGGCGTCTCCGGTTTCGACAAGCCGCAGACGCGAGGCCTTGACCTCGCGAAGCTGGACGAGCGCCTCCGCGCGTAGGCGCTCGTTGGCGATCGCCAGCTCAGCGGCCGTGCCGATCCCGCGTCGCAGCGCCTCGCCGTCGAGAATCGCGGGATCGTGCAGCAGCGCGGCGACCGTCTGGCCGTCGCGAAGGATGGTGGTAACCGAGCGGTCGGCCCGGCGTTGTGGCGGCTCGATCTCGGAACCCTGGGTGTCTATCCACCGGCCCCCGTCGCGCAGCGGAAAGGCCAGCCGGAGCGACACGTCGCCGGTCGCCCGCGCGAGCGCCACCTCGAGCGAGTGCTCCTCCGTGCCGGCCGCCGCTTGCCGCACGAGTCGGCGCGTCATGGTCGCACCACGCGCCGCACGGCCTGTGCTCCACGCCAGGCCGAGCGCCATCAATCCGAGGCCGACCGCGCGGCCCGCAAAGCTCGCCATCGCGATCGCCCGAGCCGGATTCTCATTGGGCGTGGTGGCGACCAGGATGACTCGAACGGTCCATGCCGCGATGAAGAGCGCCGCCGGCAGCACAACCGGCAACAGCATGCGCCGCGCCGCGGTCGTGGCGTGCGCCAGGCTGCGGCCACCGATGCTGGCCACTCCGACGGCAACGAACGCGCAGAGCCCCACATCCGCCCAGTCCAACGCGCGTGCAACCGTCTGGCTGTCGTGAAGTAGCAGTGGATTGGCTGTGCACCATGTCACGCATGCGGGGTCGGTGAACGGGTTGTAGAACAGCACGCGACCAATCGCAATCGCGACGGTGGCCGACCACGTCGTGACGATCAGACGCCGCGCCAGCGCGGACGATGGCCGGCCGGTGGGCGCCCCGAGCGCAAGCTGGACGACCGCCGCAAGCGTCAGTCCTTGGGCCGCGAGCGCGAGCGCGCGCACCGCAGCTGGTCCTGTCTGCCAGCCGATCCAGTCCGGTATGAACCACGCGAACCCGGCGAGAACAGCCAGCGGGCCCGCTGGAACTCGCGGTCGCCGCCACCACGCCGCCAGGCCCGCGGCGACGAGCATCCAACCCGCCGCCAGCTCGCCGGCGGCCGCGGCGGTCGAGCGGCCCGCGTAGGTTGTGAACACACCGTGGCGGGCCGCCACCCCCACCGCGATGAGGCCGTAGGCGACCGCGAGTGCTGCCACGACGATCGTCGCGTAACGTCCGACCGACGCGTTCCCCGCCCGCATGGCACGGATGATCCCATCAAGGACCGAGCGATGAGCGAATTCAGTGGAGTCCCTGTAGCGGCCCGGACTCGAAGGCGTCAGGATTGACCGATGTCGACGACCGTTCTGATCGTCGATGATCACGCTGGCTTCCGCGAGCTCGCGCGCCGCATGCTCGAGGCCGCCGGTTACGAGATCGTCGGCGAGGCGCACGACGCCGCTTCGGCGCTCGCTGCCGCCGCGCGTCTTCACCCGGACGTAGTTCTGCTCGACATTCAGCTTCCCGATCTCGACGGCTTCGCTGTCAGCGAGCGTCTGGCGGCAGACGACGATCCGCCAGCCGTCGTGTTGATCTCAAGCCGCGACGAGTCCGCCTACCGACGGCGCCTGGCCGGCAGCCCGGCGCGGGGGTTCATCGCCAAGAGCAAGCTCTCCGGACTCGCCCTGGGAGCACTGGTGAGGTAGCCACGATGCGCCGCGGCTGGATCATCGCGACGATCGCAGCGGCCGGGGTTGCCCTCGCGATCACCGCCGAGCTCGTTGCCGACGCCGGCCCCGGCACCAGCATCGCCGACCTCACCACCGGACTGACGATATTCGCCTGTGGCCTGTGGGGCATGCACGAGCGGCCCGCGGAGCTTCGCTGGCCGCTCCTGGCTTTCGCCGGGCTCGTCTGGTTCGCCGGCAATTTCGCGGACACCGGATCGACGGTGGTCTCATCAATCGGCGCGGCGCTGATCTATCTGCACCGCGGACCTCTCGTACACGCGGCCATCATCAGCAGCCGAGCGCGTTACCGGCCGATCATGGTTCTGGCCGTGATCGCTGGATATACCGCGGCGCTGGTTACCGGCACGCTCAACGGCACTCTCACCCTGGTCACCGCAGCGCTGGTGGGTGGGCTCGCCGGCTGGACCATCGTCCGTCGCGGCGTTCACGTGGCGCCGCACCAACACCTGGTCACGACCTCGCAACTGATACTCGCCGCCGCGCTGGCGCTGGCCGCCGTCACCGAGCTCTCCCACGTCACGTTTGCTGTCTCTCAAATAGCGCTTTACGGATACGAGGCGGGGTTGGCCGCCTCCGCCCTCCTGCTCGCAGCGGCGTCGCGCTCGGAGTCGCGTACACGAGCGATGCTCGCCGACCTGGTCGTTGTCGAACTCGGCCGGGCACGGCGGTCCGAAACGGTGCGTGGCGCTCTGGCGCGCGCGCTCGGGGACCGCTCGCTTCAGGTCGGCTACTGGGTGGCGGACGCGGGGCGCTACGTCGACGCCGACGGCTTCACGGTCACGCTGCCCGGCGCCACCGACCAACGGGCGGCGATCGTCATCAAGCGCGATGGCGAGCCGATGGCAGCCCTCGTGCACGACCCGGCCGCACTCGAGGACCCATCCCTGTCGGAAGCAGTGCGAGAGGCAACCGCACTGCTGTTCGCCAACTGGAGCCTCGAGGCGGAGGTGGCAACCCAGCTCGGAGAGTTGCGCGCCTCGCGCGGAAGGATCGTGCAGGCCCGTGACGAGCAGCGCCGGCGCCTCGCCCGACTCCTCCACGATGGTGCAGAGCGCCGCCTCGTCGAAGTCGGCGCGGCCGTCGCGCGCGCTCGGTCGCAAGCTACGCCGGACCTTCGCGACCTCGATCTGCTCGACGTGTTGACGCGCGAGCTGGAAGCCGCCCATGACGAGCTCGGCGCGCTGGCCCGCGGCATCCACCCCCGCGCCCTTACCGAGAACGGCCTCGCCGCGGCCCTGTCGGCACTCGTCGACCGCGCCGCGATCCCGATCGAGCTCATCGCACCCGCCGAGCGGATGCCGGCGCCCATCGAGGCCGCCGCCTACTTCGTCTGCTCCGAAGCGGTCACCAACGTAGCCAAGTACGCACACGCCTCACGCGTGCGCTGCGAGGTACTGCGCCGCGACGAGCTGGTGGCGGTTGCAGTCGTCGACGACGGCGTCGGCGGCGCCGACCCAGGAGCCGGGTCCGGGCTGCGCGGCCTTGCTGACCGGATCGACGCGCTCGGCGGCCGTTTCACCGTCACCAGCCCGGCTGGCAAGGGGACGATCATCCGTGCGGAGCTTCCGCTAGAAGGGTCGTGGTAGGACCGTGTTTCGGCGAGGGGGATTCTGTACTGTCCGCTCGACCGTGGCGACCCGGACCGGCCTATCAGTGCTCGCTGCGGCGGTGGTGCTGGCAGGGTGCGGCAACGCTTCCAACGGGAGCACGAGTGGCGCGCTCAAGTTACGCGCAACCCAGACGAGCTTTACTCCCATCGCGCCGGGCACGGGAGCGTTGCAGCCCGGCGACGCATTCGTCACTTCGAGCAACATCGCCGGTGGGGGGCACGAGAACGCCTACTGCGTACTCGCCGGACGCGCGCATACCGACTTGTGCATAGTCACCGTCGTTCTGCCACGGGGCCAGCTGAGCGCTCAGGGCGTTTTCGTCAACGCGCCGAAGCTGTCCGGCACGATCGCAGTGCTCAGCGGGACGAAGGCGTATGACCGGGCCGTTGGCAGCCTCACCACCGACGGACTGATCGCCCACAGCCAGTCGATCACCATAAACCTGGGCTGATCATGGCCGATCGGCAGCTCATCCGCCACCATCTCGCGACACTGCGGGACTGCGCAGAATGAGCGTGCGCGTCATGCTGGCCGTCGCCCTCGCGCTGGCCGCAGCCGGATGCGGCTCCGCAAGCGGGACCAGCAAGGTCGGGGCTAACGTGGTCACACCGCGCACCCTGAACCTATCTATGCCAACCACCAACGTCGGCGTCGGCGTCGGCGGGCAATTTACCGGGGTCTATACCCCCGGAGCGACCCTGTTCAATCCCGGCAGCAGCTTCATCAACTGGAACCTGCTGCAAGGGTCGGGGCTACAGGTGATCTACTGCGTCGTCGCCCGCCAGCAACCCGGTCAGACGTTCTGGTGTGCGGAAACCTACGTGCTGCCGGGCGGCCAGATCGACGCGGTCGGCGACTACGACAACTCAATCGGCGGCGATGCCGGCACGATCGCGGTCGTCGGGGGCACCGGTGCCTACGTGGGAGCACGCGGGACGGCCACCACCATCAACGACGACCCAAATTACACGATCCGGCTGAAATGAGGCGGGCGACCGCAGTCGCCGTGATGCTCGCTGTGCTCTCACTCACGGCCTGCGGTGGGGCTCCGCCGACTGGAACAGTGGTGCTGCGGATGGAGAGCCCCGACCCTGCCGGCATTGAACACGACCCTGCAGTCGAGTTCTTCGTCAGCGCCGTCGCGAGGCTGTCGGGCGGACGGCTGCGCATCGAGGTCGAGAACTACCCCCGCGGCCCGGACGGATCGGTCGACGAAGCCGGCGTCCTGCGCGCGGTCGCCGTCGGCGAAGCCGATCTCGGCTGGGCGCACACCGGGAGCTTCGACGACGTCGGCGTTCACACGTTCGATGCGCTCGACGCGCCGATGCTGATCGACAACTACGGCAGCGAGGCGGCGGTGATCCGCAGCCACCTGGCAAAGCAGATGCTCGCCGGGGTCAGACGCGCCGGGCTCGACGGACTTGCCCTACTAGCCGGTCCGCTCGACAGGCTGATCGGTACGAGCACGCCGCTGCGGGGCGCGGGGGACATTCGCGGCCGCGCGTTCGCTCTGCGCCTCTCCTCGGTCGCACGGATGGCCGTCCGCGCGCTCGGCGGCGACCCGTCGCGGTTGTCCTATCAGCTGGTCTCGGAACACCCCGGTCTCTACGTCAACGCGGCGCAGCGGCCCGGCCCACCGGCGTTCCTCGACGACGATCTCGACTCGATCTTCTTCGATCGCTACGGCGGGGAATGCGCAATTCAGGGGGCGAGCTGCGAAACGAGCAGACCGTGGGTCATGACCAACCTGGTGCTCGGACCAAGCACCGAGGCGGTCGTCGCAAACCCCGCTCGCCTGCGCAGCCTTTCCGCACGTCAACGCTCGTGGCTGACGCAGGCGGCCGCCGACGCAACGTCCTACTCGACGCTCGTCGCCGACCAGGATTCCCGGCTCGTCCCCCAACTATGCGCCGCGGGCGTTCGCTTCAGCACGGCGTCGCCCGCGACCGTGGCGAGCCTGCGGCGCACCTGGCGCGCCCTGTACGCAAAGTTGGAAAGTGGACCCGCCGGTTCGGCTATGCGGACGATCCTTGCGCTGAGCAGCCGCACGCCCGCACCGGCGTCGCTGCGGATTACGCGCGGATGCCACCGCCAACCGCGCCAGCCTTACACGGCCCACGGCGTGCGCTCAACCCTGCCCGACGGCGTCTACCGCCTCCAGGTCACGGCAGCCGACATCCGTGCCGCCGGCGCGCAGGGACTCGGCGGCGTTTGGCCCACTGTGGAAACACTGACCCTGCGCGACGGCCACTGGCGACTCAACTTCACCGAGCCGACCAGCCCGTTCGCCGAGTACGGCACCTACGCCGGCACTCCGCTGCGCACGTCCTGGTGGACCGACCGCACCGGCCAACGCCAACTCGAGGAGTCGTTCTTCTCGGTCGTCGTCAACCGCGACGGACTGCGCTTTTACATCGTTCAGTCCTGGGATGACTATCGCCGCGAGCACGCGCTCTACGCCTCGCACGTGTGGCAGCGCATCGGCGGCTGAGGCAGCCGCGTCGACGGAGGCAAAACGAAAACGCTCGCCGACCGTCTCGAGCGACGATGGCGGCCTCCTGCCGACGCGTCTGGAGCGAGAGTCGGCAGCGGCTCGCAAGCCGCGCTGAGTGGCGCTCTCCGCGTTGGTGCCGGTTGGACATCTGCGCTGCGCTGGCGTATCTTGGCCTTGCGCTGCTGCCCAAGCGCATCCTCTGAGCCAGTGCCCGTCCCACGCTCGGGCCGGCGATGAAGGAGCAAGGGACACGGTCTCGGGTTCGTCATCTCCGTGATGGCCGTGATGCGTGGGGTCCGGCCGCAAAGGGGTTGACATGACTGCGAACAGAAGGTCCAAGCGCGCGATCCGCTCGCGCATGGCCCAGACCGACGAGAAGTACACCGAGGCAAGGCGCACGCTACTCGCGTCCGGCGGCAGTGACGGCGGTGGGACCACAAGCGTNNGAGCCCGAGCATCTGCTGCTCGCGATCGCCCGTGTCGGCAATGTCCTAGGCCTCCTGGCTCACCAGCGCATCGACGCGCGTGCGATCCACGCCGAGGTGGTGCGCAGAGGCGGTGTTGGAGCCGAGCTGGTGCTGGACCCCTTGCCGCGCTCCCCGGCCAGCGAGGGCGTCCTGCGCCAAGCGGTCGCGGCGGCCGTGGCCCGCGGCACCCTCGGTCCGAGCACCGAGCATCTGCTGCTCGGG